>NZ_JAIKTU010000010.1:0-157332 GCF_019753795.1 Clostridium sardiniense
ATATAACAACACCTCATCTACTTTATTATTTACATATTAATTATACCATATTTTGTTATATTTTTTATTATAATTGTTCTTTAAAACTAATATATTTCCCCATATTCACTTAATTTTAATCAAATGTCAACCCTTTTTATTAACTATTTTTATAACGAAGTTATTCTTTAACTTTGTTCGTGAATACCCCCCTCTATGGAAAATTTAAAAATAAAATTTTGCATAAAGGAAGATAAATTATATTATCTCGCAATAAAATTGCTATGTATATCAATCTCGCTTAGGTCTGGTTTTATCAAGCATACTACCACATAACTCTATACATACCCCTAGAAGTAAATATAAAACTTCACCAGGACAGGCACTCCACTTCTAACTCTATTAAAAGCTTGTCTAAGTAATATTTATCTCCTTCTAACGGATATATTATCGATGGTAAGTCGATTAGTTTTTTATAAAGTGTTATTCCTTTAACCACCTGCCTAAATTATAGGACTTTTTATATTTTAATTTTTAATGTATACAACTATCTTTTTCATCTAATGCTTCTTTTAATTTATTTCTATACTCTTTTGTATTTTCATAAGTCTGTGCTTTTTCTTTATAAATATCTTTTTTCTCATCTATAACACTTTCAAAACACTTCTCTTTTACTACTCTTTCAAATTCTTTTTTTGCATATATCATTTCTTGATATGCTCTTTTAGTTTTCATTGAATATTCTTCGTATAAAGTTGGTTTAAAATTTAATACTAATTTTTCTAATTTATTTTTTTGTTTTTCTATATCGTAAATCTCATTTTTATAATTACTTTGTATTGTAGTTCCATTTAACATTTTTAAAAACTTTTCAACTTCTTCCGAAAATTTATATATTTCTTCTTTCGGAATTTTATTTACATTTATTCCCATAAAATTCACCACCTATTTTTTTACATTTGATTCTAGGCTAATTTTTTAGCCTAGTTAAAATAAAAAAGTGTCCCCGAGGAACACCTTTTTATCTATTTTCTACTTATATTTCTTGTTCATACGTATTATCTTTTGCTTTTTCTTTACTTTTATTTTTATTTGTTTTTAATATTTTATTTGCTTCTTTATTCAATATTTCTTCTTCTTTTATTTGTGTATTTATAATTTCTAATTCTTTAGCTCCCATTTTTACACCTTTTATATTAGAACCTAAAAATTCTGTATTATCTATTTTACTTCCTTCAAAATTTGCTCCTTTTAAATTTGCAAAAATAGCACTATCCTTTATTACTGTATTTTTGAAGTTTGCATTTTCTAGGTCAACATTTAATAATCTTATTCCTTTCAACTCTTTTCCTTCTAAATCTAATCTTCTCCCCCTTTCTCCTTTTGTGTTAATCCATTCCTCATGCTCTTTAACCATTTTTTCTATTTCTTTTTGTGTTGTTTCTTTACTCATTATATTTTCATCTCCCTTAGTATTAAAAAAAGAATTATCAGTCTTATTCATCTCAACTGATAATTCCTCTTTTAATGTTTCTTCTATTATCTCTATAAATTCTTTTGATGTTTCCTTAACATCTCTTAACAATCTTTTCTTATCATCTAAACTAATATTTTCACTCCAATTTTTAATATACCTTAAAGAGTTATCTTCTCTATCTATATTAAAATAACTTGTTACTGCATATGCCGTCATCTCGGCTTGATATTCTCTTTCGGCTCTTGTATGTTCATCTAAATTATCCATTCTATGTAATTTAGAATGAGCTAATTCGTGTATAAGCGTTTTTATATTTTCAACTTCACTATTTCTAGGGTTTAATGCAACTTCTTTAGTTACTTTATAACTAACGCCCTTGGCTACACCAAGTTCTAATTTGGGTTCTATTATCTTTGTTCCAATTTTATCTGCAATATTTTCTAATGCTTTATAAAAAATATTATAATCTTCAATCTTTCCATCTAAAAATTTATTGGGAAAAATTTTAGGTAAATCTTTTTCTGTAGCGTTAGTTTGAGATATTTCAAAAACATATCCTTTTTGATATGTTAATGCACCTTTAAACACTTCTATTTTAGCTTTCTTTATAAGTTCTTTTTCTTCTCTTGTTGCTTTATTAACAGAAACTATTTGTCCATTTTTATTTTTGAAATAATCACTTAATTTTACTGGAACTAAAATACCTATCCCCCTTTCTCCTTTATTTACTGTGAAACCTTTTTCTTTCCAAAAAGCATATGAGCCAACTGCTATTGCTCCCCTAAATTGTTGTTGAATTAGAATTGAATTTCTAAAAGAATAATTATAAAACTTTGCCATAAAAGAAAGATATTCCTTTATATCATTAGGTGTATTAAAAATATTTTCTATTTTTTTATTAGCTTTATCTATTAATACTTCTACTTCCTTTTGTTTTTCTTCTTCACTTTTTCTTTTATAGAATTTTGACACACTTCTTACCTCCTTTTTATTGTCTAAATTCTTCTATTTCATAATCCTCTAAAATTTCTTTTTTAGATATTATTTTGTTTTCTATATCATATTGAACTATTACACTTTCCTCTCTTTCAAACAAATCACTTAATCCTACGATATATCCTTTTGCACCATTTAAAATAGTTGTTTCTTTTGTATCTAGTGTATAAGCTTTAATTTCTGTATCCCTGACTATTTCTAATACTAAAGCTAGTCCATCAAACATATAAATTCTCTCCTTAATTTTTTATATTATAAAAAGGTGTCCCCGAGGAACACCTTTTACTCTAAATCTATTCAATCTTTTGCTTAATTTATAATATATTTATTATTTAAAATATATGGCTCACTTAATTTACAATCTAGCATTTTTAAAATCTTATTTATATAAAAGTAATTTTTACCACCATCTATACTCGCTACAATTTTAGAATTAATCGGAACTTTTCTTTTTTTAAATAATTCTTTTGAGAACATTTCATTGTCGCTTATATAATTTAATGCATCTTCACAATCACTCCATATTATATAAATAGTTTTTCTTTCATTATAGAATTTAAATACTGATAACTTTCTTTTTTTTCGTTTCAATAAATCACCACCTTTAAAGATGTCCCCCCAAGGACACTTTTACATTTCATATTCATATACATTATTTTTAGAATTTGAATTTTCTATTTCACCTTGTAATTTTTCAAATTCAATTTGATTCTTTATACTATTAAAATCTTTTTTTAAATTTTTCTTTAAAGTATTTAATGCTTTTTGTGTAATAATAGGTTGTCTTTTTTTAAATTTATTTTCTTCTTTATATTTTATATTACCATCAAATTTAATATTTTTTAATCCATCTTTTATTTTTTTTAAATCTTTTTCAGTTGCATTAGTTTGTGATATATCATAAACTTCACCAATAATAAACTTTACTTTACCTTCTGTAATTTGTATTTTCCCCGTCTCTATTAACTTCTTTTCTTTCTCTGTAGCTTCATTAATATTTGTTTTAAATCCATCTTTATTTATAAAATAAAATTGTTTTTCTGGAATGAAAATTTCAATTCCATTTTCACCTTCTTTAATTTTTAATCCTTGTTTTTTCCAAAAAGATTTACTTGCAACAACCGTTGCTTTCGGAAATTTATTTTTTATCAATTCTCTATTTTTTTCAGAATACTTATAAAGATTGCTAAATTCTTTATCATTAAAATTCTCTTTCATATTTTTATATTCAAAACTTTCATCATTTTTATTTGTATTTTTTTCTTTACTTGAATTACCTTTTGAAAAATTTTTCTCTCTATAATTTTTATTTGTATATAATTCTTTTATTTGTTTTAAAGTTGCATTTCCCATTCTTGTATAAAACTCTTTTATTTTTGTTTCTTTATAATTTTTATAATATTCATTCTTTCCTTCACCGTATAAATTTCTTAATCTTTCCTCATGCTCATCTAGCAACTTATTTAATTCTTTAAATTCTTCTTTTAAGTTTCCTTCAATAAATTTATCTGTTACTCTATCTATTAAAGGTCTTACTTCATGTAATGTATTATATTTATAATGCCATTGCTTTTTATCTTTTGGTAATAACATCATTATTTTTTTAATATCATTTTTCATTTCCTTATCATTTTTAAAGTCATAATTTCTTGCATTATAAACTAACTTTTCTCTTATAACTTCATTTATTTTTTGATATTCTTTATTAAAATCCACCAGTGAATTAGCAAAACTACTTTTCATTGCATTAATTGCACTTAGCTTCCTCTTTCCCCTTCTATCAATTTTATCTAATTGAACACTTCCTATATGAATGTGAATATTTCCTGTATTATAATGAATACTTGATGACCAAAAATATTTTTTACCACTCTTTTTTTCTAATGTACCCATAGCATTTCTTACTGCTATTTGTATTTTTTCTTCATCTAAAACTTTTGTTTTACTATCATATAGTCCTTGTTTCTCTAACCACTCATTATCAAAAGAAAAAACATCTTGCCATAAATTACTCTTTTTATCTTGAGCTTCTTTATATATTTTTTTTACCTTTTTAATTTCTTTTTTAGTTAATCCATTTTTTTCTTTAGTAAATAATGAACCATTTTTATTGGGATTTCCCATATAATCCGTATACCCATCATAATTTTCAAGTGGATTTTCTTTTCTTGCTTCTTCTCTATTCATATAATCTACATAATCATCAAATGATTCAACTTCACCTGACTTTTCATTAACTGAATCATATTGAACAAAGTGAGACATAAAATTTATTGCTGGTCTACTCATAATTAATACTCCTTATATAATTTTTTCTTCATCTGATTATTTATTTTATCTTCTACAAAATTTCTAGCAATATTTAATCCTTTTGATAATTCTTCTCTGCTAGTAAAAATATCTCCTATATCATCTTTTATAAATAATCCATTTAGCATTTCTAAAATTATTTGTGTATTTTTATCAGTTGAATTTGAAGCTAACCTTATCTTCTTTAATTCATTTTTAAATTCATTTGAAATTTCTTCTGCTAAAAACTTTGCTAATCCTTTATAAATAAAATCTGTATTTTCTCTATGCTCTCTTATAATTAAATCTAAAGCTTCACTAGGATACTTTAAATTTTTTTCTTCTTTTACTGTTTGAATATATTTTAAATTTTCTTCTGAAAACATATAATCCTTTCGTATTCTTTTCATAAATTCACCTTCTTACTCTTCTTTATTATTTAAAATCTCATTAATATTTTCTGATAAAATTTCTTTCGCTAATAATTCCATTAAAGCAGAATTATGTTCAATTATTTTTCCTAATCTATTAATCAAATAGCTATAATTATCTTCCATATTTTTTAATGGCTCTAATGAAATCATTAACTCTAATTGTTTGTTTAAATATTCATTTCTACTTTTATAATTTTGTTTTTTCCAATCTTCATCTATCTTTGAAATGATATGTTTAGGTACATTTCTTATTTTTATTTCACTCAACTTTAACTTTACCTCCTTAAAAGGGCTTTACCCTCACTACCGTTTCACCCACAAGCTTTGAAAAAGTTTGACAAAAATTAATTAATTTCTTTGATTGGAAATAAAATCGTAGAAATTAATTAAGAGCATAAGGAAAAACTGTCCCCAAAGTATTGGGAGAGCTAGGCAAAGCCTAGCGTTTTTCTGGGGGCAAAGTTACTTCCAAAAGCACATACTCTGCGTATATTCTCCGTATTAAATCCGTATAAAAACCACATACTCTGCGTATATTTTAAAAATAAAAAAAGTGTCCCTAGGAAACACCTTTTTATAATTTACACTTCATTTTCTAACTATATTTTTGCAAATCATTTTTCTTTTCTTCTAATTTTTTTATTCTATTTTTATTTTCTTCTAATGACTTAATTAATTCTTCTATTTCTATTTTTGTTGTATCTATAATAGTATTATTTTGATTTATTTTACTCTCTGTTTCTTTTATTTCTTCTTCAGTTTGATATTTTTCATTTTCTTTCTGTTTCTCATTATCTTCTAAAATGTTCATTATTAATTTCTTTTTATTATCTAATTCTGAATTTATCTTTTTAATATTTTCATTTAAATTATTTATTTGTAAATCTATAAATTTTATTTTATATCCACTTTCATTTTCTGCTTTTAAATTATTATTTTCTTTTGTATCTTTTCTATCAGCATATATTTTTAATATTTCTCTTTTATTATCCTCTAAATTATTTTCTTCTGTTAATCCAACTCTAACAGAAACTGCTGACCAATCTACTGGTAATCGTGCATAAACTACATATTCCTCATCAGATACTTTTATTAATTTACTTTCAATTTTTTCTTTTAAATGTTCCTTTTCAAGAATTGATATTTCAATAGGATTTTCATTTAAAAGATTTGAATTGTCTACATTCAATAACATTTCAAAAACCCCAGTAGATGTATTATACTCTCTATCTAAAACTTTTAATGATATATCTCCTATATAGTTTTCTTCATTTAAAGCTGTACTTTCAACTAAAAAATCTCTATTAAAAAATCTATTTGACGTTAAAAAAAATACCATTCCTAAAATTATTATTAATGTTGCTCCATAATAAAAGAATGATTGATTTTTTCTATTTCTAATATTACTAACTTTTTTTTGAAACTCCAATATCTTATCTTTCAATATTTTTCTCCTTTCATTTATTAAATAAATTTTTTTATTTTAATTATCTTTATAAATGTTTATTTAAATAATCTAAATCATTCTTACTTAAATCTTCTTTAGCAAGTATTTTATTATATAAATTGTTATTATCTTTTAAAATTTCATTGGAATTTATATACCCCAATGTTATATAATAATAAAAAAACTTTTTATATTTTTTATTATTAAGTGGCTGAATTTTTTTAATTAAAATACTATTTATTGTATCATCAATAAGAAAATATATATTTATTAATAAAATTATTATAAATATTATTGTAATAAAAATTTCTACCATTTTATCACCTACCTATATTTTATTTTGAAAGGATGTTTTTATATGGAATTTATAGAATCACATAAAGATGTATTTTTATTTTTTGTTTCTTTTATTACATTATTATTTTCCATTTATACTTTTTTTAAAAATTTCAACGAAAATAAGATTTCAAAGAAATTAGATATAATTCAATCTATTTTACATAATTTTTGTTTTCCAATATTAATTAATCATAATAATAAAAATGAAATTTTAATAACTGACGGCATAAAAGATTTTTTCTATAAAAATTCTATTTTATTTGATGAGAACATATCCCTACTTTGCCTTGAATTAATACACCTTGAGAATGACATATCCAATACTCTCTTAAATAAATGTACTAGAAAAAAATATGAAGAAATCTCAAACCACTTTATTGTTTGTATATCTAATTTTTATAATGATTACTCTAAATTATATAGAAATCAAATATTTAATATAAATTTAAAATACTTTTTCCCATATATTCTTAGAATAATATTTTCTGTTTTAGATTTTTTAACTATTATTCTTGTAGGCTTTTTTGTTTTAATACTATTTTATGCCAATAGATATTTTTTATATTCTTTTATTTTTATACTATTCTTCATATCAAGTATATGGATGATCCAAAGATATGGAATATTAAATGGAATAAAAAATTATAATTATAACAATTATTCATTAAGTAAGCCTCTTAATAAATATGGTTATTTCTTTTATAACCAAGTTTCTCAATTTGATGGAATTTATAAAACTTTTTTTTTAAATAAAAAATTCCTTATATATAAAGGAATTCCTATTATTCAAAAAGTTAAATCTAAAAATAATAAAATAAGAAAGTCTATTAACTTTCTTGCTATCTACAAATTACATAAAAAAATAGTCATAACCACCAGTGAAATGGATGACTTTCACTAAGACTATAAGCGTGAAAATAAATAGATTCGTTTTTCATTAAAACTATCTATTTATTTTCAACTTACTTTTAACTACCTTTAAAAATTAAATACTATTTTTCAAATATTCTTAATGCTATAACACTCTCATAACATGTTGTTTCTTAATTTATTATTCGCCTTACCTTTCCATTAAATGTAGAAGCATAATATGAATTACTTAACTCTGAAACTGTAACCCCTTTTGATGAACTGTCGTGCATAAACTTTCCATCACCTAAGTACAAACCAACGTGAGTATCGCTTCCTGTTGTATCAAAGAAGATGATGTCTCCTCGTTTCATATCTTTCCTATCCACTGACTTTCCTTTTTCTAATAAAGTCCAAGTTGTTACACCTGATACATCTCCTAGTTGTATTCCAGCATTTGCATAACAATAATGAACGAATGAACTACAATCAAATCTACCAGCTTTTATATCACTTTCATTACGACCACCACCCCAAACATAAGGTGATTTTCCTACCCACTTCATACCAGCATTTATTGCTTTTTCTATTGTTTCATTATCACCTTTTTGCATTCCATTATCTCTAAATTCAATTGCATATCCATATACTTTATTAGGATAATCATTCTGTGCTTTATCTAAATCTACAGTCATTCCATAACCTTGTCCACCATTATAACAAGCAAAAGTTCTTCTTAGAATTTCTCTAAACTCTTTATCATCAGGCTTAGAATTCCACTTTATAAGCTTCATATTTTCAACATTATTTAAATTCATACTATCTGTCATCCCCTTTTTAAATAAAACATAATTTGCATAATATAATGTTTCATATGCACCAGCTATTATTTGTGCACGAGGATCTTTTAGATACTTATTCCACATATCATCAGCACTTGAAAATTTATATCCAGCCTTTTTGTAAAACTCTCCTAGTCCATAATCCATATAATATTTCCAAATATCAGAACCATCAAAATCATTTTTTTGTATTTGCATAATCCCATATGCTCCACCATATTCGCAGTTAGGATTAAAATCACTTTCTTGTTTTGCTATACCACAAAACACCCAATTAGGTATGCCAGTTAATTCAGAAGCTTCATTAAAATATGGTATATATTCAGTAGGAACACCAACCAAAGTACTATCAAATGAAATATTATTATTCTTATTCTGTTCTTCAATTATCCCAAATAGTCCAGCTATAAAAATAATTATTAATAAAAATCCAAGAAAATTTGATATTCCAATAGTAAATATTATCTTTTTTATTATTTTCTTTTTATCCATATTTTTATCCTTTCTTACTATTTTGGAGTATAAAAAAAGAACTAACTTTCATTAGTTCTTAGAGTTTTATTTCTAATATGTTTTATAACTTACAATTTTATATTTACCATCTATTTTTAATAATCTTAATTCATATGATGTATTCTCTTTAATTTTCTGATTATAATTATCTATAACATTATAGCCTACCCCAACTACTATATACACATAAGCTTGATTTTCTCTATCCTTATGAATATCACAAGATTCCTGTGTATCTATATCTGTAACAACTATTTCTTTTATCCCTTTATCTTTACTTGCAGTCATAAAGTAACCTTCAACTTCTTTGTATATATCATTAGATACTAAAGATAATGCTTCTTTTTCATTTTTTTTCGGATTATTTGAATCATATTCTGTAATATCTTTTACAAATGTTTTAGCAACTTCTGAAGCTTCAACCTTATCTTGAACAGAAATATTTTTAATATCTTTATCTAAAAGATATTTTTTATTTAACTGTTCATCAGTTAGCCCCTTATTTTCATCTATTGTTTTTTGATTTATTTTTTCACTAGCTTCCTTTTCTGCTTTCTCTCTTTGTTCAATCATTTTTCTATTTGCTTCGGCTAATTGCTTTTCTTTATATTTCTTTGAAATATATATTGTAACTCCACCAACTACAACTGCTGTAATAATTGCTCCAACTATGAATTTTTTATTTTTTAGAATTTCTTTCACCTTTTATGCTCCTCCCTCAAATAGTTTTTCTTCTTCTTTAGATAATTTAACATTAAATAAAATGTTCTCCATTCCATTTATAAGTAAAATAACATCACCTTTTTGGAAATAAGGTATTATGTCTATTTCACTTGAATTCAACTGACCATTAAATATATCTTCAAGTGCTTCTTTTGTATTATTATCCTGTTGCATTATAAACTTATATTGTGTCAATTCAAATAGTGTTCTTATTTTTTCTAAAACATGATTCTCTTTATTTTTTGGAACCATATCATTAATACTTTGAGTTGCTAATATTAATCCAGCAAAGTACTTTCTATCTTCTCTTATAAAGTTTATAAAGAAATCAACTGCTAATTCATTATTTGAATTTACATACTTATGTGCTTCATCAACATATAATATATATTTTATAGCTTCCTCTATACTTATTTGCCCAGAATCATATAATTTCTTTTGCTTTATTCCTTGTTTAAGTGCTTCATTCCATAACATAGTTAATATACTAAATATTTGAGCGTTAAAAACATTACTAGCAAATTGTGATAAATTTCTAACTTCAAAACTTAATACCTGTATAGAAGATATATCTTCTATACTTGAATGTCCGTTAAACAAATTTCCGTAACTATTTATTACATTACTTATAGTAAGGATTATTTTTTCTAGTCTTGCTTTCCTATATTCAGTTATATTATCTCTAAGTTTTGTTCCTTCTACATCATTATACAGTAGACCTTTTAGGAATTTCAAGAAATCTTCCATTATTGGATATTCTTCTACTTTAAAGGTTGTGCAATTACTTTTATCTATTCCATTTTCTCTATAAAACTCATTTACACAGTTTTCAAATTCTAATAATTCATCACTATTGCAATCTTTAGATAAATAATTATATTGCATAGATAACTTGTTAAGGTGAAACATATAAGATTGTTCTTCTAATACATTATTATCATCATCAATCATAGTCGCAAAAATTTGGAATGGATTAATCATACCATTTGTTCCATCTAACCTTATAACCTTTCCACCAAGTCTAGAAACTATTCCCCCAAACTCACCTGTTAAATCTAAAATTCTTATTGTATCTCCTAAAATTGAATTATTACTCATTAATTTCTTCATTAGAGTTGATTTTCCAGCACCAGTTAGACCTACCATAATGCTATTGTAAGATTTTCTTATCTCATCTCTAGTGAAAGGATTAAAGATTATACTTCCTCCAGTTTTACTTTCACCTATAACAGTTCCAGCTTTATCCTTTAACTCTACAAAATGAAATGGATATCCAGCTGATAAACTTAATGTAGGTATTGGTTGTTTAACAACTTTATTTGCTAATTTTTCTTGGTCAGACAAAGATAAAAATAATGACTTCCATTCATACTCAGCTTCATTTAAAAATACTGCTCCTCTAAATCTAAGACTTTCTAATTTATCCATAACATCTTTTTCTTTCTTGTGAAGTCCTTCTAAAGTTCTTTCATACAAATATATTCTTATTACAATATACTTCATAATTTCATCATTTTTAGTTAAATCATAAACCAAATTAACTAAATCTTGAACTTCTGAACTAGATTTTATAGAAGAAACATGATCTGTACTTTCGTTAACTCTGCTATCATGCTCTGTAATAGCTCTATCAATCTTCTTTAATATTGTATTTTTATCTCCGGTTTCAATATCTACAGTTATTACAGTATCTTGAAATTCTTCTATTAAATCTTTAAGCCAAAACTCTGTTACATCTGTTGGATAGTCATAAATGTGTATACAGCTTTCATACCCATCACCTTTTCTTATATAATTATCTTTAAAACTAATTCCTCCTACAGGTTGTATTTTTTCTATCAAATTAGGGTTGTAATCTAATTTTTTCATATAAAACTTCCTTTCTACCATTAATTTTTCCAAAATAAAAAAAGTGTTCCTCGGGGACACTTTTTACTTTAATAGCTATGTTTCTATTTTATCTTCTTTCATAATCACCTCAACTTTAAGAATATTCTATATAAATATATTTACATCAATTTAGTATTTAAATTATTTAACTTATATAAAATTCTTAATTTCTTCTCTAAAGTCATTGGCATTAAATTGCAATCTCTATTTCTACTTCTCATTAAAGTTCTAAGTTTTTCGGAAGAATGTTCATTTTTATCTATAAAATTCATAATATAGTATTCTATATTAGTCTTTTCTTTTTCTAATTCAACTAATTCTTCTAGTTTCTCATATAATAATTTTTTATATAATTCATTTTCAGTATTTTTGATTTTATTTAATATATACTCTTGCTGTTCACTCGTATTAATTGGAAAGTTCATCATAATTAATTTTAAATCATAAACATATATTCTTAAAAATCTCATGAAATTTTTTATTATAGTTTCTTGCTCTAAATCAGAACCTCCATCAACATCTTTACCCTTTATTTGATATATATTTAAAAAACCATTTTTTGTTTTCATAAAATCATCATCTGTTACATCTCTAATTTCCATTTTATCTTGTACACTTTTTTCGATTTTAGGTAAATTCTTTTTTTCTTTTCTTAATTCTTTTCTTTCTTCTCTTTGTTTTCTCTTAATCTCTTTCTTTTCTTCCTTGGTTAATTTCTTTTCTTCTTCTTTAACCTTTATATCATCAAATTTCCTTAAAGCCATATTATTCTCCTTCCTGTTTATTTATCTTATTCTTATTTATTTCATAACTAATAGTTTCTTCTAATAATTTAATATATCTTAATGAATGTGTATATTTATCTAATAAACCTATTATTACAATAGTTTCGACTATTATAATTAGAAATAAAACACTACTTAACTCAACCATTATAATTCTCCCATATAAAAAGGTGTCCACGAGGAACACCTTTTATTTATAAAACCTTCTATAAGTATTTCTATCTCTTGTAAACGCTAAATATATACTTTTGAAATTTCTTTTTTTAGGATTATGAATACTTTTAGAAGTTAAAAATAATGCAGAACAGAAACAAAAAATATAATAAATTATTATAAATTTTTGATATACTAAAAATTTCAATATATTAGCAATACCCATGTATGCTAATATGAATAATATATCAAACCAATATAACTTCCATATTTTTGTTTCAGCTTCTATTTCTTTTGGAATATTAAAATTCATCTACTTTTTATCTCCTTTATTTTTATCCTTTACTTTTATATTATTAAAAGAATTATTATTATTAATTTTATAACTTCTTTTTTCTAACTTATCTTTTACAGAATTTTTATTATTTAAATTATTTTTAAAACCTGTACTACTACTTGTTTTTTCTTTACTATTATTTAGTTTCTCCCCATTAAACTCATTTAATTTTTCAGCATTAGGATACTTTGTATTATTATTTGTATCAGCTCTATTTCCATCTAAAGTATTTTTACCATTATCAAGAGAACTATTGCCTCTATCTCTATCCCTACTACTTTTATTGATTTCTCCTTTTTTATTTCCATCTGTTTTAAAATTATTTAAGTTATTGTCTTTAGTAATATTTCTAGTAGAATTCTTTATAAACTCTCCTTTTCTATCCATATCCCTATGATTTTTATCTCCATTATTTAAATCAGTTCCATTAGAATTAATCTTATCTCCATCTTTAAAATTATTACCCTTCTTATTGTTTATATTATTATCTACACCATTTTTATTATTTATATTGTTTTCCACACCACTTTTATTTGTTCCATTATTCGTTGTATTATTGAAGTTTGATTTTTTATCTTTATTATCCTCCCCTGAACTTTTATTATCTTTATATGAATCCATCATATCGTTATATAAAGATGATGGTTCTTTTTCTTTTTTCATATTTGAGAATGAATCTTTAAGCCTACTTGAAGTTTTTCCACCAAATCTCAATAAACTACTTGCACCTCGCCCAGCAGTTTTAGCCCCTTGAATTCCAGCTAAAACTAATCCCCAAGAAGATTTTAACCCAGCATCTATTCCAAATATTCTTTCAATTATATTCGGACCATCTATAACTGCCCAAGAAGCACCTGTTAATACTAATAATCTTACAACGCTATCATTTGCTCCGCTTGTTGTTGCAAGCCAACCAGTAAATAATGTATATATTTTCAATAAAACAGATGTTGTTATTAATATTGCAAACATAGACAATATATTTTCAACAACAGACTTTAATCTTTTACCACCTCCAACATCACCAAATGCTAGAACTGTTGCTAAAATCCTATTAAATCCAAGTTCAATGATTATTCTACCAATCTTTAAGGAACAACATATTAATGTAGTTGCTGTAACAAGTAACGATATTATTACAACCATAAAGTTCAAATTGTATCTATAATAATTTTCATCCAAAAAGGAGAAAAAACTATCTCCTAATTCCGTAGCTTTTAATGTTCCATTTGCATTTGATATTAACTTTTTTACCAAACAACGGCTTCCTTGTTTATCTTTTATATTTCCTATATCTAATTTTTCATTTATATCTATATTCATAACATCACTTTTAGGTATGTCATTTCTTTTATCATCTAACTTATATCCAACTTTATCTAAATAATATAAATCAGATAAATTATTTTTTACAATTTCATTTCCAGTTGATGTATATTTACCTACATTTTCTCCTACAATTAAATTCGTTGCATTATTTAATGTACTCATTATTGTTGGTAATAATATTATAACAGCTAGTGAAATAGCTATATTTACTGGAATTTGTCCTTTATCCTTTTTCCTTTGTGCAATAATTTGAAAACCTAAAAAAGCTATTGCTATTGCAAATATAACCCAAAGCAACCCCTTATAATTATCTAAAAAGTTAGATATATGTGTACTTTTAAAAAAAGTATTTAATTTATATATTTGACTTATTGCATTTTCTAGTCCATTTACTAAACTAACTAATACCTCTATTAACTTCCACCCTAAAAATCTTAATCCATAACTAAATACTCCAACTAATTCTAATACTCTATTATTAGTTAAATACAATAAAAATTCTAAATCATTCATCTATTCACCTTCTTTCTCTTTTATATATTTTTCTCCCCTTTTTACATAAAGGTTTAAATTTTCATTCTCTTTTCCAATAATCTTGAAATATTCAAAACTTGATTCTCCATCTATTTTTATATCTTTTAATCTTTTATTTACTATATCTATTATCTTTTTTATCTCACTTACAGTGAAAATTTCTTTTAATTTGTATTCCTTGACTTCCTCATTATTTTTATTGTCTTTGTTTTTTTCTATATTTTCATCTATTATTTTATTTTCTCCATTACCTAGTACCATTACTTTATACTCTTTAACACCATTTTCACTTTCTTTATCTCTTACTTTCACCTTATATTCTCCTGGTGTTGTTAAATCAACATCACTATTTAATATCTGATTATCAAGTCTAAATAATATTAAATCTTCTAATTTAACATCATTATGAATACAATTAATATCAACATCTTTTGCTCTTTTAGTATTATCGAACCATTCTCCTAAATACTCGTATCTATACTTCATTCTTGTTTCATCATGGTTGTGTATTGGATTTGGTACTATTTCATTTCCCTTTTTATCTCGTCTTTTTAATGTTCTTATAACTACCATTTCACCTTCTTTGAATAACATAAGTTCATTAGCATTTATAAGTTTTCTACTATCAACACTTTCTGTAAGGTGTTTAGTTGTATCTAAGAATTCACCACTACGAGATACATTAGTTATTGTTTTATCTCCAAGCAACTCACTAATTTCATTAGCAGTATCTCTTTCAGTTGTAATAATATATATTTTGTTTGCACAATTCCCTATTATAGTTTTAGAAGCATCTTTTCCATATTTCCCCTCTATTTGTGATAATGCTTGTACTACTAATGTGAAAAATATTCTTCTACCTAAACATACTGTAAGTATCGTATCTAAATCCTCAATAGGTGGAACATTACCAAATTCATCTATAAGATAAACGACATCTCTATCACACTTTCCATTACCTTCCTCAGCAGTTTTTGCTAATACATAATATAACTGTCTTATTAACATAGAAGATACTACATAATCAGATTTATCATAATCTGGAAGGATAATAAATAAAGCTACTGGTCTATCATCCTTTTCACTATTAAACCCAATATCCTTTAAATCAATTGAATTTTTTGCTGTCAATTTTGCTATCTTCTCCATAGTGAACTTTTGTAATTCTGACATAGCAACAGAAAATATACTTCCTCTAGCACTACCTTTAGCAAAGTTTGAAGTAGCATATTGCATTTTAGCAACATTATTAGAATCTAAATTATTAAAATATTTATCTAATTCATTATTATCATTTTCATCATTAGCTGAACCTAATTCAGACAACATTTGAGCTACTGTATATAATGTAATTTTTCCTTTAGTTTTTTCTATTTCTTTTTTTAATACTATTATTTTTTCTTTATTCTTTTTTAAAAGAGTTTCATCAGTGGTATCCTTTATAAATTGTTCTCTTTTTTTCAACTCATCTTTTAAAGTTTTTATTTCAGTAAAAACCCTATCTATTACAGCAAGTATTAAAGCATTAACTAAACTCATAGCACTTTCTTGCCAAAATGGGTCTTTAACATTTGGTTTATAATACATTGCATATGTTAATGTCTTACATAGTTTTTGTGCTTCTCCTAAATCACCTTTTTCATAAGCATTAATTATAAGTTGTAGTGGATTATAAGACATAGATTTTTCAGGATTTATTAAATTTAATACCTCTATTCTATATCCCCTTTTTTCTAAAGTTTCCTTACTTGCACCAAGTAATTCTCCCTTTGGATCATTTATAACTAAACTAGCTTTTTCTTTTGCTCTACTATAAGCATCTATAGTTGGAAATAAAAACAATTCTCCTTTTCCACTTCTTGTTGTACCTATAGATAGATTATTTGATTTACTATCATCTATATAAACTCTTTTTCCAAATCTACTTATAACAACTCCACCTTTTCCATCATATCCACCATTTTTTATTTCTTCTTCTGTTTCAACTTCTGGAATAGATTTATATTGTTCATCTACTTCTTTTAAAGTGCAAAATCTACTTGTACCTTTTTGCCCTTCATTTATAGTTTCAAAACTTGTTTTTAATCTAAAATTTAATTTTATAAGTATTAATATTGTCAAAATTAATATAACTGCATAAACAAAAAAATGTTTATTAATCATATTAAAATTAAAAAGACTTTTAATTAAATTAAATTCAATGATATTTCCTTTATTATTTATATTTTTGTAAGTATTATCTAATCCAGTTGCAATTATATTTGATAATATAATTGATATAAAAATAAATGCAATAGATATAAAAAAGCTAAATTTCCAACTTGCTAGAAATTTAGCTTTCTTTATTCCTCTATTCACTTCATTATCTTCATAAAACGTAATTTTTATTCTTCTTAAAATAGCTTCTATTTTTCTTGGAATACTTTTAATTTTTATTTTATCTTGATTGAAAATAATATTTATCTTCTTCACTACGTTACCTCCTAATATTAGCTGGAATAATATCCAGCTAATAAATAGATTCAATTATTAAAAAGTTATGCTTCCTTTGAAGTATGTTGCAAATGCATTTGCACCCATTATAAAAATAAATCCTACAATTCCACCTACTATAATAGGTTTGGCTTTTTGCATACCTTCTCTACCACCCCATATCCAAGAAAATCCAGCCACTGCTAAAGCAAGTGCTAAACATATCCAACCTAAACTTTGCATATTTTTTAAAAAGTCTTTCCCTATTGTTTCCATTTGTTGAAATACATCTGTTCCAGATGCTTTTACTAATAAATTATTTAACATAAATTAATTCCTCCTACTTTAGTTCATTTCTATATAGAAATTATAAATTTCCTTTAATTTCTTTTTATTTTCCTTGTCACTTAAAAATTCTTCATGCTTTTCATTTAACCATTCTTCATATGTTACTCCTTGCGTTCTTAAAATAGCTTCAACAGTATCTTTAATCCATCCTTCTTCTTTTTTCACTGCCATTTCATCACCTCCTTTCAATAAAAAAGAACTTCTCGGCACAGCCTGTCAGAAGCTCTCTTTCTTAAAAATATCTATATAAAAAGGTGTCCCAAGGGAACACCTTTTTGTTAATTACACCTCATATTCATTATCTTTACATTTTGCTTTAGTCCTATTTTTTTCTTTATTTGTTTTTAATATTTTATTCGCTTCTTCATGAAACTCTTTATCTGCACTTATTTGCTTATTTATAATTTTCAAATTTTCTTTATCTATTTTTGCACCCTTTATATTAGAACCTAAAAATTCTGTATTTTCTATTCTACTTCCTTCAAAATTTACTCCTTTTAAATTTGCGAAAATAGCACTATCTTTTATTATTGTATTTCTTAAATTTGCATTTTCTAAATCTACATTCAATAACCTTAATCCTTTTAGTTCCTTCCCTTCTAGGTCTAATTGTTTTCCACTTGTTCCTCCTGTTTCTACCCACTTCTCGTGATATTCAATCATTTTATCTATTTCTTGTTGTGTTATTTCTTTATTATCAACATTAAAAACTTTATTCAAATCTTTATATATAGATTTTTCACTTAGAAAAAGTCCTCTTTCTTGCTCTATTTCATTATTAATTTCTTTTTTTATACTATCCAATTCTCTTTTTGCATATATTCTTTCTTCTTCTGTATCGCTAAATATCACCTCAAACTCTACAATTGACTTTTCCATCAATAAATCATTAAACTTTTCATTATCTTTAAGTCTTAATAACAAATTACCCTTTTTATCTCCAAAAGAATTAGAAATTACTTCCTTATCAATAATTTCATTTATCTCTTTTTCTTTTAACTGTAAATTCTCTTGTTCAAATTTTAACTTTAATTCTAAGTTATTTAAATTTTTCTTATAATCATCACTCCCTATATTTTCAGTTACTATTCCTCTTTCATCATAATCTATATATTCACCAGGTAAAGATTCAATATCTAATCTTATATTTTCTATACTATTTTCCATTAACATTTTTTCTTCTAACATCTCTAAAAACTGTTCATTAGTTTTTAAATTTTCTTTAATTTCAATATTTATTATCCCTTTGCTTTCTAAATAATTATTAACTTCTTTTTCTTTATTTTCTTTTTCTAATCCAATTTGATTTAAATGTTTATCTAGTATAGTTTGTTTTTCTAAATCCTCCTTTTCAAATCTTTCTTTCACATTATCAATTACATTCTTAATTGTTTCTACATATCTATCTAAATAATCATTTAATTTTTCTACAAATGATCTATCTGATAAATCATTTCTGTAATCTTTTAATGATTCTGCTATATATTTTATATCATCTTTAAATATCTCTTTATTATGCTCCTTATCATCCATAATAGAATTTATTTTCTTTATAATTGCTTCTTGTTTTACTTTATCTATAGCGTCTATAACTATATCATCTTTTATATAATCTTTAGATAATACTACTGAATTATTGTATTCTCCTTCTACACCTGACCATAAAGCAAAAGTTTTTAAATCTTCTGCTACCTTTTCTATTCCTTCCTGTTCTATTCCTTGTTTTATTTTTTCAATATCAAAAGTATTCTCAAAATATGGTTTAATATCTGCTTTAGCTCCATCTAAGCTATCTGCAATTTCACTTACTTCTTTTATTAACTTAAGTTCATCTAATCCTTCATTAACAAATTTAATTGCATTTTCATCACTACTAAAATATTCTAAATAACTTATATCTTCTTTCTTATTTATTTCACCTTTATAATTTTCTATAAATTTAATTGCATTTTCATCATTTGATTTTTCTATTTCTTTCATAATATCTATATCTTTTTCAATTCCTAAATTTATATCTAAATTAAAACTTTCTTCTTTTAAAACATCTATTTCTAATTTTTCAGTTTCTTTAGAGTTAAACATAAAAAAATCATCATTTACCTTATTTAAGATATTATTTATTTCTGATAATTCATATAAATTATCAATACTATTTTCAGAATTTAAAACTGCTACTAAAATTTTATCCTTATTCTTTTCTTTAAATTCTAAAAAATCTTTATCATTAATTAATTTATTAACTAATTTTTCTCTATACTCTTTATAAATTCTCTTTTCTTTAAAGTCGCCATAAGTGTTTATTTCATATGTTCCTTTATATTCTGTATTTATTATATGTGCAAATTTATCTTGTTCATAATAATGTATTTGTCTTCTATATCCACCAGATTCAAATACTCCATTATAAGCTTCGTAGGGATATAAACTTTCTATATCCCTACTTTCATTCAACATACTTTTTACTGCTTCCAATTCTTTTTTTCCATTACTATCATAAATTCTAAATAACTCATAATCATTTTTAAAATTTGACATTAAAATCACTCCCTATATTTCGGATTAAAAAAAGTGTCCCCTAAGGACACCTTTAATTCTTATAACTACAACTCTTTCTTTTCACAATTATTTAATATAGTTACAGTAACATCTTTTCCATAAACATAATCCAGTTCATATGCATATATACGCTCTACCATTTCCTTCTTTTTCCAATACTTCTTTACTTAATTTAAACAATTCACCCTTTGGCTCATTAAAAATAAAAGAATCTTTTGCTCTAATACTCCCCTCAAAATTCACAGATTTTAACACCTCATCTTTACTGTCACCTACATGGGTTAATACCATATTTCTTTTAGAATTCATAAAATACCATCTCCTTATTTTTTTTGTATTATAAAAGGTGTCCCCGTGGAACACCTTATTATCATTTTCAAGTTTTTCTGATATAATATTTTAATAACTAATGCTTATATATTACACTTACAAATAATATTTATAAGCACCTAAAAAGCGACTAATTTAGTCGCTTTTTAGTTATTAATCTTTTTATTAATAGATTAATTTTAATATGGAATTTTTTTATCAAACATAGTCCTAGAATAACCCAAATTATTTTTTCAACATTAACTCCAGTATTATTGCTAATTTCAATCATTCCAACCAACAAAAATGGTACTAATAATGAACTACTTACCACACTAATTAATACATTAACAGCATCAAAAATATTTATTTCTATCTTTTTATGATTACTCCAAAATAATTTATTTAAAAATAAAAATATTTCTACAACCAAAAATATCATAAAAAACGATATAACAATACTCTTATAATTAAAGATATTCCAATCCATTGTTCCAAAATAAATCAAATTTTATTACCTTCTTTCTATTATTTTTTTGCATTATAAAAAGGTGTCCTTGGGGGACACCTTTATGTTTTTTACTTTTTATCTCCATATACTAATTCATCTATCGTTACATCTAATGTTTTTTAATATATTACCAATAAATGTATCAATAGAACTCTACCATCATTTATGATTCTAATTTTTTTATTATCGCTCATATTATTAAGCTCTTCATAAATTCTTTCTTTTTGAACACTATCATTATTTAAAATATTTAATGCAATACCTACAACATTACTAGTATTTGTTTTTCTATACTGTAATGCATGTAAAATTACTTCATTGCAGAAATCTTGTGTATATTTTCTACAAGTAAAATCTAAATTTGAATTTTCATATATTTTTTCATAAATATCATTACAATATTTTATAATCTCATCTTTTCTATTATCTCTATATAATTCAACTAATCTATCACTAATTTCATTTTTAAATTCAATTTTTCCAACTCTAGTCGTTCCAATTATAAGGTTACTAAAGTCATATTCTCTTTCTTTACGTTTTTCTTTTTTAATTTTTAAAATATTTTTTAAATTCACTATCTATTTCCTCCTTAAACTTCTTCCGTAATATAACTCGTACTTTGAGCTGGCTTGTTATCTGTTACATTAAATAATTCTAAATTATTTAATATAATATCATTAAATTCATTTTCATCTATTTGTATTGGTTCTAAAATGCCATTATCAATATCTTTTGTATAACTATTAATTTCAAAAGAAACTCTATAACCGCTTTTTATTTCACAAACTGCTTGAATAAAATCAAAACTATTGCTTTCTTTAAACTTATCCTTGTCAAAATAACATTTTAATAAATTACATAAAAAACATTTTTCACCACTCTTTAACATTAAAGTTTGTTCCTTTAATTCTTCTCCCTTTGTTTTAAATAAAATCTCATTTCCTTCTATATCAAATATTTTAAATAAAACTATTACACTCATAGAACCAATTAAATCCCCCTTATATTCAAAGCTATTTTTAGGTAAGAATACATAATCATATCCTATTCTATACTTTCTAATAGGCTTAATTATATATTCTACTAATATCCTTTGAGCTTCTTTTACTGTAGACGATATGCCTATTAAGTCATCTTCTAGTTCTTTTTTCTCTACTCCTGATACACATGCCATTCCATTTGATGTCTTATATACATAGTATTTTTTCTTATTTCCACTCATTTATATCTCTCCTTTACATTTTAAAATTTAAATACTCTAAATTCTTTTCCTCACTAAAAAAGAGCGTTAATTACGCTCTTTAAGTGTATTTATTCAATTTACACCATCAGAATATATATGATTAAATAATAACTTTGTATTAAACTTCTCATTAATTTACCTCATATGAAATTTTAACTTTTCATTTAAAATTTCAAATATTTTCAGCTCTGTTCTCGTTAAAAGTGGAAAACCTAAATTCGTTTTTAACCACATATTCTTTATATACTCTAATTCTTCATAATTTAAATTTATTCTCAAATTCAATTTGTCTATAATATCAAAATTTTTGTTATATTCTCCTTCTGAAACTAGCATTCCTCTATAATTGTCAATAATTCTTTCTAATTCATTTAATAATATTCTTTCTTCCCTATCGGAATACTTCTCTTTAATAGAACATATTGCTAAATATCTTCTAAATTCAAAAATACATACAACTTCCCGCAATATAAATGTTATACCAGCTAATATTAATACTCGTTCCATATCACTCCACCTATTCTTTACATTCTTATGCTGAAATATTTTTTAAAATATTTTTTAAAATATTTTTTAATTCAACTGGTGCATATGAATTGCAAATACCTACAAGTTGTTCTAATACAAATTTATTTTTTCTCTTTCTAATTTCTAACGTATATCTTTTTCCTTCAAACATAGTAGAAAATATTCTACATCTATCCTTATTTATAGATTCTGCATATCTCCAAACACAATTGTTTTGAATAATACTTTCATGAACTATTCTCTTTCTTGTTTTTATTTCTTCAAAATCAGAACCTAATTTTAATTTTGTGAACTTGCTATTTTTAGGTATTTTTATTGTTTTAGTTTCCTTTTGTCTTAATTCTATAGAAAGCTTATCATGTTCATTTTTTAATCTTTTTAATGATTTAATTTTAATATTTAAAAGCTTCTTCGCACTCATACTCATTACTACATAATCTCTTATTAAAGTTTCATACCCTAATTCATCATCAGTTAAATTAAGTACTATTTTATAATATTCAAAGAAAAACAAGCCTATGTTATGTTTTAATATTCTCCATGGTTTAAATTCTATATCTTTTAATATATATAATTTTTGAAACTCATTTTCTTTAACATACCTTTTGCATTTCATCAATATATATCCTTTTTGCAAAGAAAATTTATTAATCATTTTAGGCACTTTTTCTTTTTTTAAATATGCTTGAATCAAATCTCTTTTATTATAATAATTTGTTAAATCATTTATTTTTATAGGTAAAAAAATATGTTCATCAATATATTCTTTTTTTATCTCTTTGACTAGCATATTTTCTTGAGATACTATATCAAATAACTCATATATACTATTATTAAAAGCCTCCCTCTCAAGTGCTGAATCAAAACTTGATAAAATATTACTTAAACTACTCAACGTTGCAGGAAGTACCTTACCTTTAATTTCATTGGTAAATATACTTAAATCCTCATTAATTATTATTGAAAAAATCTTTTCAAGACTTGATACATATACATGGTCATTATTAAAATATAATTTATTATATTTACTAAAAGTAACAACTATATATTTACTTTCATCTTTATCTCTTTTATTTAAGAGCATTTTTATACTATAGCCTTTTGCAAATATATCTCCTGAAATCTCTTTATTATTAAATGTATTTCTCAATTCTTTTTCCACTTCACAAAATTTAATTTCATATGAAAAACTTTCATCATCTATATTTAAATAACATTCATCTCCCAATATATATTTTTTATCAATATTTATTTTTGAAATAAGGCTTACATATATATTTAAAAACTTATTTTCTTTATTTGCTCTAAGTATTTTTATAAAATCCTCTTTAGTTTGCATAAATCAATCACCACACTTTTAACCTTTAAATTTTCGCACTAAAAAAAGAGGTCTAAACCTCTTTCTATCTATGTTGTAGTTAACCCACTACCAAAATAACCTATTCCTAGTTTTTTCTTTACCTTTTGCATTATTGATTTTTTTTTTGACTTCCTTAGACTTATCTTTTCTATCAACATCATTATTAACTTTAATTATTCCATTTCTACCTGTTCCAATAAAATCAAAATCAGAACATCTTCCAGTCATAGTTCTCCCAATTACAAGTTTACTAAAGTCAACTTCTCTTTCTTTATGTTTTTCTTTTTTCCTTTTAAAAATATTTTTAAAATTCATGCCTTCCTCCTTTAAAATTTTTAAAAGGTGTCCCCCGCGAACACCTTTCATTTATAATTCTTTATTATTTCTTCAACTATTCTTGTTATTTCTTCCTTTTCTTCTTTAGTAAATATATTCTCTAATTTTTCTTTATCTTGTAATATTAACACTTTTATGTACTCTGAAAATCCATTATATTTATATGATCGTACCATTGCATATTTTAATAATTTCCTTTCAGATTTTTTAAAACTTATTGAATGTATTAATCTCATTTTATTTACCATTATAAATAAACATCTTTATATACTAATTCATCTATCGTTATCTCAAATGCTCTTGATAATTTATATAGCACAAATTGAGTTGGTTTAACCTTTCCCTTTTCTATTCCAACAAGTGTTGTTTCTGCTATCCCTGCTAGTTTTGCCAATTCTTTTTGCGTTAATTCTTTTTTTAATCTTCTTTTCTTTATTCTTAATCCTATACATGTTAATGCTTCATAAATTTTAATACTGTTCACTCTAATTTCTCCTAACTTATTTATTTTATTTTTTCTAAATATCTATCTGCCTTGCTACTTGCTTTTAATAACGATAAAGTAAAAATAACTATAAAAATTATTCCTAATAAAATCATTTAAACTACTCCTTCCAAAATACTTTATTAATTTAAATTAAAATTTCTCTACTATTAAATTTTCTAACGAAATGTTTAATCCTTCTGCTAACTTTAAAACGCCTTCAAAACTTAATCTATGTTCTATATTCCTTTCTGAATCTACTATTGTTCTATGTGATACTCCACTTCGTCTCGCTAACTCTACTTGACTAAACCTATTTTTAGCTCTATACATTCTTAAATTATCTGCTAAATTAACTCGTTCCTTCATACAATCTCCTACTTTACTAATAATTCTTTATATTATATAATTATGTTAAAATACTGATTTTTAAATTATTGATTCCATAAAAATTAGAAATATAAAAAAGAACTAGAGTTAATTGTTTAACCTAGTTCTTTTTTGTATTTGTAATCCTTGTTAATCCGAAGGGTATTTCCTTCCTTCAAATATTTTATTTTGTGTCCCCTAGGGACACCTTTATTATACTATATTTAATTGCTTTTCTTTTTTAAATTTTCTACTTCACCTTTTGGATCATTCACAATTATACTTCGTCCATTTTTAAAATTATATATTATTTCTTTAATTTTAACGTCCGCCATTCCCATGCTAATTCTATCATTATTTATCATAATAAAATCACTTCCTAATCACTATCTTTTTTTATCAAACATATTAAATATACTCAAAATTAATATAAGCACATTACAAATAAAATTACTCCATAAAAGAAATTCCATTCGATAATTCCTCCAAACAATTTAATTAATTTTACAATTATCCAATATGGTTTCTTCACAAAAAATAAAGACCTAATTATTTATTAGACATTGCCTTTTGTTCTTTTTCAAATAGAAACCACCTATACAAAGTGCATTTCCTTCATTCTAAAATTTTCTTTAATTAAATTTCATCTTTTTTATCTTTAAAACTCCAACTAAGAATATAAAAATTAAAGGTATACCTATAAATAACCTTTCTCTAAATGATAAAGAGTTTGGTTTAATATCATCATGTTCAGATTGTACAAATGGAACTCTTTCCCCAGTAACAACTAACCTATGAGTATTTATTCCATAAGGCGTACAAGTTATTAAAGATACTAAATCTCGTCCTTTTTCAGTTCTTATAGAATTTATATCTTCGGGAGTAATTACCTTTATATCAAAAACTTTATAAGCTAAAGTTTTATCTAAAACTCTTATAAAAAATAAATCCCCTTTATCTAATTCATCTAAACGGGTAAATAACTTAGCACTCGGTAATCCCCTATGACCAGTTAAAACACTTCTAGTATTCGCTTCGCCTATCGGTAGACTACTTCCGAATACATGACCAACCCCAACTGATAATACTTCATCAGAAGTACCATGATATATCGGAAGATTTACATTTATTTTAGGTATTTCTATACTTCCCATTACTCCATTACCCATATTTAATATATTGTTATAGCTATCTTCATTTAGAATACTATTTTTATTACTATTAGGAGTTTGAACAGAGTACAATGCTTCATTGTACTCTACTCCTTTTCTATACTCATTTTCTAAATCATTTGTTTCTTTATTACAAACACTTTCACTATAAGTTTCAATTATATTCTTCTGATAATATCCTTCTATTAAGTTACTTACTATAGGATAAGAACAAATTAACAATCCAATAATAAACAATCCCTTAACTAATAGCTTTTTTCTAGTCATAATTAGTCCCTTATTTTTTCTTACTTTTCTTTAATAATACTATTGAACCCGCCATTAAAACTGAACCTATACCTACTAAGTATAAAGTAGCAGTAGAACCAGTTGCAGGTAACTTACTTTCGACTTTATTTATTACTGTTACATTTAATGAACCGTCAGATACATTAGTATCTAAAGTTAAATTATCCTCATTAAAAATACCCCCCCAAAAGCCTTTAACTTTTGCTGTGGCATCTAATCTTTGAAGTGTTTTATCTGTTGCACCATAACCCTTAATATAAGAGTTTCTATCCTTTGTAAATGTAGGTACAATACTTATTTCGATTGGATCAAGTAAAGGTCTATAGCCATTTGGAGCTTGAGTTTCTTTTAGGTAATACGTACCTTGGTCTAAACCAATTATATTGAATTCACCTTTCTCATTAGAAACCATTTCAACTGCTTCTTTTGGTACTCCATTAGTAGCACTATCTCTATTTATTACGATATATCCATTAGCACCCTTTTTAACGTAAACTTCATTTTTACATTCTTTATCAGAGTATAATCTAAACTTAGCATTTTCTAGCTTTACATTATTGTCATTGACTTTTAAACCATTAATTTTATAAGTGAAACATACTACTGTGTCCCAAGGTGTTTCACCAGTAGAGCCATTCCCATCACCATCGGGATTATTTGAGAATTCTAATTTGACATCATTTTCAAAACCTGGTCTCCCAGTATCATTACTTGCCTTATCATTTAAAGTAGCATTATAAGATAAAGTAACTTTTTGACCATATACATTTTCACCTAACGAGTTCTTCTTGTTAAACTCTCTATCTACAATTGATTTAATATCTTTAATTTCAACTTTGAAAGTTTCACCATTACCTGGTTTTTCTATAACGTTAAACTCATTATTTTTCAATGTATAAGACTTTCCAATCTCATCAGAAATCTTAATAGAAACAGAATCTTTGTTAAATGTTAAAGCTTCGTCCATTTTATCATGCCATGCATAATAATAAGTATGATAGCCATTCATGTTCGGTACATTAGACTCAAACTTATACGGAACTGTTTGACCAACCTCAAAATCTCCTATATCATTCCACCCATTATCACCAACAGAACTTATATTATCATCTTCTTTTATTTTCTTAATTACAGTTGGAAAATCTGATTTAACTTGCATAGTAACATTAGGATTAGCCGTGTTTACCATACATAAAGAGCTTGCGGAATGAGTACCTGCAACTGCTGACACTTCATCAACTATATAATACCCAAACTCTAGTCCAGTAAGTTGTATACTATTATCTTTTCTAACTTCTGTCACATCAACAACATCTGATTTTATGCCTAACCTAACAATCTCATTTCTTAAATCTTCTACAAAGTATCTAAAGTCACTATATCGCCCCTCATTAGCTTGATTATGATTAGCACCTTCAACCTTGTTATTATTTAAAGACTGAATATAATCTATAATTTCATATTCAGTAACACTATTTGGCGTTTTATTTAAATACTTTCCTATAATGTTTTTTAAGGCTTGTGCATACTCTGGATTTACTGTGTAATTAATAGAATCCCCACCAGTTGAGTTTTGAGCGTTAAATAGCTTATAAACATTAAACTTCTTACCTATTAAAACTTGGTTTCCATTATTTCCGTTTATTGTTATACTAGCCTTTCCTTTACCAAAATCAGCTATACCATTTGGTGTAGCTTTTGTATTAAAAGCAAATGTTACTTCTTGCTTTACATTGTCAGCATGAGCTACTACTGGTAAAAAACTCGTTGTCATAACTCCTGTCACTAAAAAGCACGATGCTATACATTTTAAAATTTTTTGTTTCATCTTATTACCCCCTATTTCCCTTTCTATTTACTTTTTTAAGCAATAAAAAAGATACACCTATTAAACTAATTCCAACTACTATTAAAGGTATCATAGCCTTAGAACCAGTAGCTGGTAGTTTCATAGATGTATAATTTACTACTTGTATACTTATTACTCTATCTTTCATATTTCCTTCAACATGAATATCACCACTTGTTGAGTTTTGATTGTATTCTTTACCATCTATAGTGGTAATAAATTCTCCAGTAACCCAGTTGTTTTTAGTAACTACTACCTCATAAACATGAGGTTTACCATTAGAATCAACAGGTATTCTATATCCTACTGGAGCTTTTGTTTCTTTTAGATAATACTTAACACCGACCTTTAAATTTTCAAATGATAACTCTCCGTTGCTATTTGAAATAGCCTTACCTATTTCATTTTTACAATCTTTATCAGAGTATACAGTGAACTCTGCTCCTTCTAAAGCAGTATTTTTTTCATTTACCTTAATCACTTTAATTTTAAAAGGACGCGGTTTGACTTCATTCTCAATAGTAAAATTGTATTCTTTATTTTCAGTTATATTAACTTTAATAGGTGTATTATCTATTAAATATCCATCTAGTCCCCTTGTTTCAACGAATTTATATTCTCCGTATTTTAAGTCTTTACTCTTAGCATTACCATTTTCATCAGTAACTAAATGATCTACTACTTTTTCATTAATATCTAATACATCAAACTCTACACCTTGTAATGGTTCCTTAGTTTCTTTATCTATCTTATGAATTGAAATAGAGCCTTTAATAATTCTATTAGTTACAGTTAATTCAATAGTTTGTTGCTTGTCTGTTATAGTTGCAAAATATTCTTTTCCATCTAAAACATACTTATTAGGAGCTTTAATTTCTTTAAATATAAGCTCTGTTCCAAATGGATATAAATTAGTCATTGCTTCACCATTTTTATCAGTTGTTAGTGTTTCCACCACCTTACCAGTCTTTTTGTCTTTAACTTCAAATTTAGCCCCTTCTAGCTTTTCTCCAGTTTCTTCATCAACTTTAATAATTTTAACTTGTCCCTTAATAACTTCTTCTTTTACAATAGGAACATTATAGGTATTAACATTATCAGCAGTTCCATTAGAAGTTATTTTTCTAACAAATATTTCATGATTAATCTTATATCCTCTAGGAGCCTTTGTCTCTTGCATTGTTAATGTTCCAAGTGGCAAAACAGGGACTCCAAAAGTAGAATAATAAAATTTATCGCCAGATATCTTATAATTATCATTTAATTCTGCATAACCATATTTATCTGTTTTTAATACCCATATTCTGGTAGGCTTTTTCCCTAACTTTTCTGGATTTACATTTTCACCATAGCTTCCTTCGTAAAACTTAAATGTAAATTCTGCATTTTCTAAAGCTCCACTACCTTGTGGTCTATTAGTTCCATTTTCAGAATCTACTTTTTTAAGTACAATTCCTACAGGGTCAGTCTGAGGTCTATCTTTATATCTTCCAATAGACTTTTTATCTGAATTAACTTTAATAGAGTATATTTTAGTATCTAAAGCGTATCCTTTCGGTGATTTTATCTCTTTTATATAGTACGTTCCTTCATCTAAAGATACCGTATTAGATTTACCATTAGAATCTGTTTTTAGTTCAGCCACTTTGTTTGTTGCATTAGAATTCTTATAAACGCCATATACTGCTCCTTCTAATGAGTAACAGTTATTTCCGTTAGTTATTGAAGTATCAGTAGAACTTTTTTCAATTTGAAGTGTTCCTTTGGGACTATAGTTCCAATATGCTAAATCTTGAGTTCTTCCTCCGTTTGTATCTACAAAAAATACTTTAAATCCACTTGGTGGACTTGCCATTTTAGACACTCTATTTACAAAAGCTTTTGCTTTTGGTCCTCCACTACCAGTATTAGCATAAGATAACCCTAAGCTTGTCATAACCCAACCGTAGTTGCCTTTCATATCCCACAATTGTTTTGGTCCACCATAACCATAATAAAGAACTTTTCTTACAGTTTCCTTTGTAACCAATCTAACATTAGATGTTGATGAACCTTTAGCTGGACTGGTAGCACTATGTTGTGCACAAAAAGCCATCTTTCCATTAACTTCATATTTACCAACAGTACTTCCACCTGCACTAACCATTTCATATCTAGTAACTGTTCTAGGGTCTATACCTTGCATAAGATTACTTGACCAAGCTTCTAAATCATTTTCCGTCACAGTATCAACTAATATATTTGCTCCAATTTCATTTATATCAGCTTCACTTCGTCCATCATAATAATCATCTATAAGGAAATATCTATCATCAACATATTTTTCTAATCCAAGTTCTCTAGCTTTTTCTTTTCTAGCTTCAATTTGCTCGGGTAACATCTTAACCCCTTTAATATATTGATTTATAATATTTTCTTTATCTCCATCACGATTTAACGCTTGTACACTTTCAACTGGAAGTATGGACATTCCAATAGTTCCAAGTACCATACAAGACACAATCTTTTTCAAATTTTTCTTTATTTTCTTTATCATATTTCCCCTCCCTCATAAATTTTCACTTAATTTTTTGCATAATAAAAAGTGTCCTCGGGGGACACCTTATTTTTACTCTCATAATTTCTCCTTTCTAATTCCCTTATTTACTACCAAAGACTTTGGTTAACTATTAACTAAGGTCTTTATTACTTCCTACTTTTAATCAAATCATTTGCAAATCTATATTAACCTTCTAAATCCTTCATACAACTACCAAAGCTACTTAAAGGTCTATTCTTCCAAGGTTTTAGTATATTTGATTTCTGCTTTATTTCTTGACACTTTTTTACTCTAATTTCTGCCCTTCCCATTTAACTAACTCCTACAATATTAATTTTAAGCAAATAGAATGACTTAGAGTAAATTTACTCTAAGTCATTTTGTAAAAAATATATTTAAAAAGAATTTTTATCTATGTTTTTATTTATCTAAAAAGTACCTTTGGAAATAGAAACTATCATAAATAAAAATTCTTGAAAACAGTTTATTTACTTGCCCCACAACTGCATTTATAACCAGTAGTTACTGTTTCATCATAGGCTTTTTTATCTACTACCCATTTTTTATTATAAATAGCTTCATGTTTTACTATTTTAGTGCCTACTTGAACTTTCTTCCATTCAGTATGCCATCCGCCTTTTTCTCCATTTAGTGCATGGTTTCTATTATGTTCTGTTATATTACTTGTAATATCTTTTCCGCACCCATTACAAATAGCTCTTTCTTTTTCTTCATAAACTGGAACTTTTTCAGTCCAAGCTGGTTTAACAACTACATTTTCATAATGTCCTTGCTCTTTATGATGAACTACCTTAGTGATAGGTGTCCAACTATGACTATGAGATGTATTTCCACTACCATTTGGTTTGCTGGAAGTTGATGTATTTGGTTTTGATTGACTATTATTACTTGATGAACTTGAATTATTGCTTTGTTTACTATTTTGATTATTACTTCCATTTCCTATAGTGCTTGAACTTGATTGACTATTTCCTTTTGATTGACTGCCATTTCCTGCACTAGTCACTCCATTACTATTATTTGATTTTTCATCTTTATTTTCTTGTTTATTTTCAATTGTATTACTATCAGTCTTATTATTTGATGTATTTTCTTGATTATCAACTTGTCCATTTGTTTCATTATCTTTTTGACCATCTTTATTCTCATTAGAATTATCTGATGTATTTTCGGCAGTTGCTTCTTGTTTTTGGAGAGTGATATTTTCTTTATTTTTTACAACTTCCGAAGGATTACTTGTATATTTATATATGCCATAACCTCCACCAATTAATAATACCCCTACTAACACTCCACCAATAATTCCTACACTTTTCTTATTTGCTTTTACCCAATTTAAAATCTTCTCTTTATTCATATATGTACTCTCTCTTTCTCAATTAAATCTAAACTTTATAAATATTACCTATTTTTATTATTTTAATCTAATTTCTAAAAATATACAAATTCTATTATTATATTTATATAAGTCCCACACTTTTACCTAAAGCAAAGTTTAACTCTTTAATTGTGTTAAAATCTAAAGAACCTATTCTTTCTATCAATTTTCTTTTATCTAAGGTTCTTATTTGTTCTAATAGTATAGTAGAATCTTTCTCTAATTCCTCATTACGTAAATCAACATGAACTGGTAATGAATTTTTCCTTTGTGATGTTATAGATGCTACTATTACTGTAGGACTATATTTATTTCCTATATCATTTTGAATTATTATAACAGGTCTAATTCCAGCTTGTTCTGATCCATCTTTTTCTCCTAAATCTGCATAAAATATATCTCCCCTTTTATAATTATTGTTTATTAATCCTAGCCTAATAAACTCATTTCTAAGTTGTTCCATTCCTCATCACTCCTTTCTCTCTGTGGAAAATCATTAAACCTAATATATTTATGTATTTTATTATTTTTATGTACTTTATTTCTTATATTAATCAATTTTGATTTAAATAAACTTTGTTTGTTTACTTTATCTTCTATTACCTTTTCTATGTACTTTACCATTCCATTAATATGTATATCTTTTTTATCTAATATGTAACTTAAACTTTCAATAACTTGAAAGTATGTCCTAGAACCAGTTTTAATACCTACTTCATTAATAACTTCATAAGCCGTTTCTATTACTGTTTCTTTACTTGCAACCTTTAATTCATCAGTCTTTTTATTCTCCTTCACTTCATTTTCCTTTACATTCTCATATTTATCTTTTTTTATTTCTTTTAAAAATTCTTCTTTTTTATCAGAAATTTCATTTAAAATTTTCTTACCATAAAATTTTAATCTTCCTACTTTTTTTATATCTAAAAGCTTAAATTCAACTAATAATTTTGCTAACTCTTTAAAATAAGTTAAAGAAATTTCTTTATGATACCTTTTAAATTTCTTGTATAATCTATCAAGTGATATTTCTAAAAAACCACTAACTGTATTTACATATTTATTTATATATTGAAAAACTGACATAGCCTTTTTTCTTTTATTATCACTTGTTATTTTATTTAATTTCAATAGTTCTTCATCATTAAAATTAATCCTGTACCTTTTTCTCTTTTTTCCTACTTCTAGCTTCATTATGCTAATACCTACCTTCTTAAATCAATATTATTAGGCATATCCCAACAATAATCATTGCCTTTTTTTAATATTAACTTGCTATTTTTAACTTGATATGCAGATTTGCATACTCTTGCTAAACTTATATTGCTTATTATTTTTGAATTTTCTAAAGCAATTATTTTCAACTCATTTTTTCTATCTTTTCTAATAATTTCTGCTTCTTTTTCTATCTTATCTAAATTTTTTAATTCCTTTTTTAATTTTTGGATTTCCTTTTGTATTGCTTCTTTTGTTCTACCAATTCTATTACCAATTTCTTTTGCCGTATATCCAGATTTAAACATAGAAAATATTTTTTCTCTTTCTTCTGTTGTATAATTACCTTTTTTTATCATTTTAAAGTTCTCCTAAAAAAGTGTATAGTTCACCCCAACCCAAAGGTGTGGAAAATTCACATTTTATTTACATTTATTCAATTTATATTTTTTCTGTTTTAATAAACAAAAAACTCACTTATTGTTTAAATTAAATAAATAGCTTATTTATACTATTAATTTAATAACAATTAGTGAGTTTTTTCAAAATTCATTTAATACTATGAGAGTTGTTCTCCTCTCAAAAATATATAATTTATATAAACCAATTAAACTTATCTATTTATAAATTATATTATCTCTATCGAAGTAATATTTTCTAATTTTATTATTTTCAAAGCATTTTCATTATTTTTATTTATATATTCAATTCTTAACCATATCTCATCAACAGATCTAACTATTCCTTTTATAATATTCCCTGATCCATTATCATCTACATAAACTAAATCTAAAATTATTTTACACTCTTTACCTACGCACTCTTTTATGGTATCAGTTAGAATTTTTTTAGATTTATTTTTTCTATCTAAACTTTCTTTTTCTTCAATTCTATTTATTAATGCATCAGATAATCTATCTATAAATTTATCTGATGCTATAGAAGAACTAGCTTCTTCTACGCCATATTTTACTGCCAATTTTATAATATAATAAAATACTATCCCAAGAATAAACCAAAGCATAATATCTTTCCCCCATACCTAATTTAAATAACCATAACTTAACCAATTCTAATTTCAATATTACTTTTTATTAAGACTTTCTTCCTTCCTAAACCATTCATTTGCTAACTCTAATTGGTTTTTCTTTTCATACATAAGTCCTAATCCTCTATATAATCCCGATTCCTCTGGATTTTTTTCTATACCCTCTTTTAATAATTTTTCAGCTTTATCATACTCATTTCCGTTAATATATATGTTTGCTAATGAAGAATATGCTCTTGGATTGTTCTCTATTAAAATATATTTTTTTAATGCCTTTTCCTTCTCATTCATATATTTATCTGAATATATTTTTTCTTCCTTAGTCCTATCCTTATCAGCATTTCTAAATTCAAAAAATTGTTTAGTAAAGTTATCCTTTAAATTTTCATTCATAATCCTTTCAAGATCTTCTATAGAAATCCCTACAACTTCTTTAAAAGCAGTATTAAAATCTGATTCCTTACTTTTTAATATAATATCTTTTAATTTATTTTCACCTTTTAATATAACTATCCGTCTCACTGCATACTTACTTTGCATATATATTGTATTTTCTTTTTTTAAATTCTTTTCCCACTGCTCAGTAGTCACAAGCTTATTAAAAGGTACTATTTTATTAATTTCTGTAATATAGTTTGTATCGGCAATATGTTCTGCCACTCCTTCAATAAACCACAAAGGAATAGTTGAAATATCTATCTCATTCGCCTTGAAGAATTCAAACATTACATGATGAGTATATTCATGTATTAATGAATCCTGTAACTTCAAGGTTCCTAATGCATCATCATATGCATCCTTTCCATAAAAATAAATATTTTTAGTAAGTGGAATATACATACCATCTAAACCTTCTGAATTATATCGCCCTTCAAATACATCTTTTATATAATCAAACTTAATAGTTACAGGTGATTTATCAAAATCTCCAAAAACTCTATTATTAGATTTTATTGCCTTATCTAAAATTAAATTTATATTATTTAATGCTGGTTCTAATTTTTCTGTATAAAGAATTTTATAATCTTCTTTTTCTTCCTTTTTAAATACATCATTATATCCTTCTGGTTCCATCTCTGTTTTTTCTAAAACAGCATATAAAGCTACACTCCTATCTTCTTCTCTATAAATCTCCACCACTGTAATTGTCATAACAACAACTATTCCTATAAGTATTAGATTTAATGTACAAAACAATATATCCTTTACTTTACTACCCTTTTCTTTATTTACTATGTTTTTAACTATCTTAATTGTACTAAAAATTAAGATTAAACTTAGGATTAATGCTAAAATTATATTACCTTTAAAATTCAAAAATATTGGTAACAATATGTATACTAACATAGTTATAAGATATACTATTATCTTTAATCCTGCCTTTATAATTCCCATACGCTTCCCCCTAATGTTATTTTATAGACATTTCCTAAAACCCATGATGATTATAACATATTTTGTAATTTATGTATCAAAAATCATCTATTTAAAATACATTTCTTTACAATATCTCTTTCATAATTATTTGAATATTAATCCATAATTTAAAATAAAAATATTTTACCTTCTATAAACAAATGAAATAATTAGTTAAATATATAATTACATTATTTCTATAAAACTCTCCATATTTTGTCTTAATAGATATTAAGTAAAATAATTTTATAAAATACTTATTAATATAGTTCATACTCCGTTAAGACTTTACAATATATGAGGTTTTTCTAATTAGATAAATTTGTATAAAAAAGATATAATATAATCATTAAATTATGACTAGGAGGAATACTATTATGCCAAGAAAATCTCTTATTCTAACAATACTATCTTTTGGAGTATTTATTGTAACATTAGTTTTACTTGCTTGGTGCGTTGGATATAAAAAGCAATATAATCTTATGGAAAGTTTAAATGTACCACTTGTTATGTCTGCATTTGCTTTTATAATAAACTTTAGAAACTACAGAAAATTTGGTAAAGAACAAGATAAAGCTAGAGCTAAAATAAAAGTTAGAAATTAATAACTTAATTTCATCTAAAAAATCCTATAAAAACAATTAAAATAAATTTATTAATTGTTTCTATAGGATTTTTTATTATTTGTCCTTATATATTTTCTTGTTTATTTTCACTCTCTACGCCTAATTTTTCTGCAATTTTATTTAACGTCTTATTTATACGTTTAGATTCTACTATAAGCTGATTTAAAAATAACATTATACTTAGTAATAATACTACTAAGATTAATGCAAATATACTAAAATATATATCCACAATTATGCTCCTCCATTTCTTTAATAGGTAAATATTCCTATTTTTATAATATCAAACATAATCATATAATTTTAACTTTTAAACTAATATTAATAAAAAAATTAATTCTTTACTATATAATTAAGAATTAAATCTTCTTAATTTAGTAATTATTTGTTTACCCTTTTGCACCTAATATACATACATATTTAAAATCTAATATTAATTCTTATTTCATCAATGGTGGTATAATAAATATAAGGTAATTATTACTAAAACTAATGATTAAGATTTTTTAAGAGGTGAATTAAAATGGGTAAATTAAAAGAAGAATTTGAGAATGAAGTAACTAAGATAAAAGAAAAACATGAAGAGCACAAAGAAGAAAGAAAAGAACATAAACAAGAAAAGGCCGAATATAAAAAAACTGTAGCTGAAAAAACAAAGGAATTTAAAGCTGAAGAAGCTCAAAATAACGAAACAAAACTAAAGAAGGAAACTAAAAAAAGAATAAGAGAAATAAAAAAAGAAATTCCAAATAATATTAAAGAAGAAGCAACTCAAATAACTGAACATGAAATAGAAAATAGTCAAAAGATTTAATATATATTAAACTTTATTATAAATAAAACTACTAAATATTCAAGTTATTAGAGGGTGTAGAAAGGTTTATATAAAATAAATTTTTCTACATTCCCTATTTATATATTTTAATTTGGATATATATATTCACTCTTTGGCTTAATAACGCTAGTTAATTTCTCTACTTTTATTATAGGCATATTATCTTTAATATCTATTGTTCCTTCTATTCTAAACCAATCATTTTCTTTTAAATCTACTGTCTTATCATATTGACACATTGGTCCAGCTATTTGTATATCAGCAATACAACAAGTCATTACTTCCCTTGCTATAACAAACTTATCGTTTTTAAAATTTTTCTGTTTATATATAAATCCTTCAGTTTGTATTTTTTCACCTTTATAACTACTAGGATTTTGCATAAGTTGCTGAAATAATCTTGAGTAATTATCACTATTTAAAACCATTTTATTTTCATCATTTTTATTATTTAAATCGAATTTATTATTTTTAGTTATTCTATAAATTTTATCAAAGTTGTCTTTTTCGTACACCAACTCTTTATTTACTTTTTCATCAATTAATTTTTCCCTTAAATTATTCTTGTATATTGGATAAATGAATATAAAAATTAATACAAAAAATATTAAATTTCCTCTTCTTACAGTTCTAAAAGTATTTATTGTAAAAGCATTAAAAAACTGATTTATAGTTAATGCTAGAAATATTATAAAAGCAAAAATTATATATTTATTCATCCTTGGATTTAAAAACACATCTATTTTATCTGCAATTATTAAGTAATAAAATATAGATGTTATAAGGAACATAATCATAAAATCAATAAGCTCACGTTTATTTAACCTCATACCTTAAGCACCTCCTAATATATTAAACAGAACTGAAGATATGAAGGTAACTGAAATAATATATATTGAAAGCTTAATCACAAATTCCTTTTTAAAATTTCCAAGAAGCATTAATATATTTTTTATATCAAGCATTGGTCCTAAAACTAAGAATGCAATTACTGATCCCCCTGTAAAGTTCAACGCAAATGTACTTGCAATAAAAGCATCAGCTTCTGAACATACTGAAAGTATAAATGCTAGAATTATCATAATAACAACTGATAATATTAGGTTTTTACTAAAATAAGTAAATACTTCTCCTTTTACTGTTACTTTAAATAAACTTGATATAAACGCTCCAAAAATTAAATATTTGAGTACACTGAAAAACTCTGATTTTGTGTGATTTAATAGTACTCTTATTCTTGAGTAATTATTAAAATCTAAATCTTCACATCCACAATTACATATATAAGTATCTGTATCTATATCTTCCTTTATTGGTATCTCCTTGTTCTTGTAACTAATATGAATTAAATATCCTATAATAATAGAATTTACGATTCCAAACACTATCCTCATAAAAAATATAAGATGATTGCTTGAAAAGGCATAATATGTAGACATAATAACTATCGGATTTACAATTGGAACTGATAGCATAAACGTAACTGCAATAGGTAATGGAACTCCTTTTTTTATTAGTCTTCTTCCTATTGGTATTATTGCACATTCACATACTGGAAAGATTATCCCTGTAAAAGAAGTTATAATAAGAGCCAAAAATATATTTTTAGGAATTATTTTTTTTATAAATTCTTCCGATACAAACATCTGTATCAAAGAAGAAATTATAGATCCGATTAATATAAAGGGAATTGCTTCTAATAATAAACTTATAAATACCAAAAAAAATTTATCTATCATAGTCTCTTCCCCTATAATCTTCTAATGCTAATTTTAATTTGTAAAATATATCTATATAAAACAAGCTAGACTCTTTAACTGCTTTTTCTATACAGCTTGTACTATTTACTTCTAGAATATAGCAAGTTGGATTTATTTTAAGAAGCTTTGACTTTATTAAATTAATTTCTTTATCATCTACCCTGTCTTTATTGTTTAGCATAACTATATTGCTGTATTTTATTGGTGATATTAAGATGTTTCCCATATTACTTAAAAATACATTAAATGTGCTGCAATCTGTTAAGTGATATATTGTATTTACTCTATATATCTTTTTTATAAATCTATTACTCATTACATTAGATAGATCTTTTAAATCTTTAGTACCATTAAACTCTATTATTACTCTATCTGGCTTTTCATATTTATATATGTCAAATAATATTTCTTCTGTTATTTCCTTATATATCATTATGTATTTCACTTTTATATTTTCTTTATTTTTTATCCTGCTATCTATACTTCTATTACCTTGCTCACAAAGTAAGATTACTATTTTTTCATTTTTAATTAATGTCTTATTGATTAAAGAATTTATAAATGTTGTTTTACCTGAAGATAAAAATCCTGTTACAATCTCTACTTTCACCTTAAACATAATTATTTTAAGAGAACAAGCTCTCTAGCCCTTTCTTATTTAATCTTTGTCCTATAATACTAACTTTTCCTGTACCTTTATACTTTACTATATTTATTTCTAATTCATCTGGAACAAAGTTGAATTGGAAATATTCATTTTCATTAAGCTGTACAAATCCCTTTACTCTAAGTATGTCTCCAAAGTATTTTGTTTTATTTATAACATTTCTTAACTCATCTTCTGAAAATATCTTCTCTGTATTTATTCCTATACTTTGAAATGCGGCTTTTGTTCTATTTAAAGTTCCTTTATTTGCAATTTTAAAGCTTCCTTTTTCTATTGCAGTATTATTTTTATTATTTGCACTTAGTACTGTACTTGTAAGCTCGTTATGTAAAAATACATTATTAAAATCTAGGCTATTTTTATTTAAAGTCCTTTTTCTTATATCTTCATCTATCTTTTCTAGATTTAACTCTTCTAAGATATTTATTATCTTAACCTTCTTATTTAAACTTTTTATTTCATTTATAACTTTATCTAAGTCATCGCCTAAATTCTCCTTCCTACTTATAAATATAAAGTTTGCATTTTTTATTTGATTTATATAAAACTCACTAAAATTTTTTAGATATAAATTAAACTTTGTTCCATCTACTACTGTTATTATCGAATTTATTTCTAACAAATCTTTGAGATTATCTTTATTACATATTGAAACTATTTCTGAAAGTTTGGCAACTCCTGATGGCTCTATTATCATTCTTTTAGGCTTGTACTTCTCTATAATTGTAATTATTCCGCTATGGAAATTATCAGCTACGCTACAACATATACATCCTGCGTTAATTTCTTTAATATTAATATCTGGATTCCTTATGAGATCTCCATCAATTCCAATATCCCCAAACTCATTTTCTATAAGTGCAACATCATTTTTATATTCTTTATTTTCTAATAGCTTATTAATAAATGTAGTTTTTCCTGCACCTAAAAAGCCTGAAATTATATCTACTTTAATTTTCATTTTTTTCCTCCTAGAGATAAATACTAAATGCAAATAATTTGCATCTTCACATATATTTTTATCACATATGCAAACCATTTGCAATTATATTTTAAAAAATATATAAATCGTTAATCTTAACCGTTTTCTTTAAAAATCTCAAATAATAACTTAAATATACCTAATATTAAGGTTAATCATAGCAACTTCAACTCCGTTGTTGCTTTCATCAATATTTAAATACATCTAATGTTAAGGTTAATCAATTGGTGGCTATAATTATCAGCATTTTACTATAGAATTTAAATACATCTAATGTTAAGGTTAATCGTGTAAAATTATATTATAAGGAGGCTTTTGTAACTAATTTAAATACATCTAATGTTAAGGTTAATCATAGAACTAGGGGGAATGGTATGTTTAAGACTTTATTTAAATACATCTAATGTTAAGGTTAATCGGTAAGTCAGATGAATATCTAATATTTGATGTGTAATTTAAATACATCTAATGTTAAGGTTAATCACATATAATTAAAATATAATGAAGTGTTAAGGAGGATTTAAATACATCTAATGTTAATGTTAATCAAACTCATAAATCAAACCTCCAATAAATTAATTAAAATTTAAATACATCTAATGTTAAGGTTAATCTTATTGTTACCTTGTATTGTAGTTATGCTATTCCCATTTAAATACATCTAATGTTAAGGTTAATCTTTCTTTTAAGCTGCAACTCATACTCATTACTTGTATTTAAATACATCTAATGTTAAGGTTAATCTTTATTAAAATTAACCTCTCCAGTTTCGAGATTTATATTTAAATACATCTAATGTTAAGGTTAATCGTAAAACTAACTCTTTCATTATTTTAGAAAATCATATTTAAATACATCTAATGTTAAGGTTAATCGTAAAGGAGAATAGAAAATGATTAGTGAAAACTAATTTAAATACATCTAATGTTAAGGTTAATCAGCAGATGGAATAGTTAAAAACCTTCCAAAACTTATATTTAAATACATCTAATGTTAAGGTTAATCATTTACTTTAAGTTAAAAACTCCTATCACACATAATTTAAATACATCTAATGTTAAGGTTAATCGTAGTATTCTCTTTATCTTCAGTAGAATCTACCATGCATTTAAATACATCTAATGTTAAGGTTAATCAAATAATCACTTAACTTAATACTTTTAATCATTTTATTTAAATACATCTAATGTTAAGGTTAATCGTAGAAATACCACTTACAATTTGATCCTTTGAACCATTTAAATACATCTAATGTTAAGGTTAATCTAATCATTACTTTTTATTTCTTCCTGTTGGTGTTATTTAAATACATCTAATGTTAAGGTTAATCCAAATATATCAAAAAAACCCTCTTTACCTAAACAAATTTAAATACATCTAATGTTAAGGTTAATCTAATCTCATGCTTTAAAATCTCATTCTTATTAATATTTAAATACATCTAATGTTAAGGTTAATCAGAATCATTTCAAGAGGTTAATTAAATGGAATATGTATTTAAATACATCTAATGTTAAGGTTAATCCATAGTAAATAAGCCATTTATATTTTTTATATTATCATTTAAGTGGCTTAGTATCAATACTTTCATTACTTTTTACCAGCAAATAATCAATTTAAGCTTGCTCTTTCAAAAATCTTCCTAAACAGTTGATATCACTAGCTTCATAGTAATAATTCTAATTTTATGTGCTGGTAATTTATATTATTAAATCTTCTCCAGTATTATTATCCTTTTTACCTATAATCTCTTCACCATAAACACTATTATTCATTAACTTTATTATGCATATAAAATCTTCATCTTTACTTATTACCTTATTCAAATCATTTTTTAATCGAATTAGTTTAGATGGAGAAATCTCACCTCTAAAAACTGACTTTTGAAAATGAGATAAATATTTTTTACATACTTTAAATACTTTTCCCACACGTTTTTCATTTACATCATAAAATAAAAATGCGTAATTATAATTTAACTTTTTTACCATATCAAATTCCCTCGCTTAAGTTAAATGGCTTAAATTCTTTATCTTCCATAATAAATTTTATTAATTTATAACAATCTAGCTTTATGGCTGTCCTATAACTAATCCTTCTTTTCAAATTTTTATGCAAAAACACACTTTCTAATCTATCTTCATAAGCTTTTATAAATATATTTCTTCCATCTTCATTCAATAAGCAATAATTAACCTTTTTATCAAAATGCTTATTTACTGTTATTTTTTTATTGTTAACTAATTCAAATATAGTTTTATAAACTATAACAGGTTTAAATACTTCACTTAAATCTAGACTTAAAGAGAATCTTCCTTCTGATGGCTCATGTAAAAAACTTATCCTTTGATCTAAGTGTGTTCTATAAATAGTCGAAATAGTCTTTGTATACAATAATGAATTACCAAAAGATATCATAGCATTTATAGGATTGTCTGGAGGTCTTTTTACTCTTTTATTCATTATAAAGTCTTCTGGTAAAATATTTTTAAATTCTCCATAGAATCTTTGCCACGCTTCTCCTTCTGCTGCCATAAGTTCCTTTATATCTTCTGAATTATCTACTCTATAAATAAAGTCTTTTCTAATCCAATCTATAGTTTCCTTAACCTCTTTTTTATTATGTTTATAATAATGATAAAGAACCTCCCTTATATTTATACCTATAGTTTTAACTATACTCTTTGCTATTTCTAATCTCCTAGTATTAAATATTTCAACTTGTTTTACGATAAGTTTTCCGCTATTATATTTATCCTTTGGATAAAATGTTCCACTATACCCTTCATAATAATTAAAAAAATGTATTATTATATTGTTACTTGAAATAAAATCTAATAATTTCGTATTTATACTTACCTCTGAAAGACAGTATATCTCACTTGTATTTTCTACTGGAATATATACATTTTTACCATTTTTCCTAAATGATATTGAATTATCTTTTCTACTTAATTCTCCCATTGAAGCTATATATCTTGTTTTACCCAAACTTTATACCCCCTAAATATAACAATATTCATAATATGAGCATTTTTTGCATATCCCTTTATTTAATACATCTGGAATATTATCTTCACATATAAGTGATTTTATATTTTCTACGATTATATCTAACTCCTCTAAGAGCTCATTGTTTAATTCTAGATATATTATCTTATTTTTTGTTTTATTTTTTTCTATAAATTCTAATTTTCCCTTTCTCTCTATCCCTTTATCTTTTAGAACTTTTAAATACAATATTAATTGCCACTTTGCTGCTTCTATATCTGCATCTGATTTTTTTATCTCTACCAAGTATTCATCTGTTAATTTATCAATTTTAATATTATCTATCTCTATTTCTGTTCTCTTTCCCTTTTCTTTTTTCTCCTCATGTATTGCTTTTCCTATTTTGACTATTTCGCTATTATCCTCTAAATTCAATCTATTTCCATGAAGCCAGCATTGTCTTTTGCAGTGAAAATAATAATTAATAAGTGTTCCATTAACTCTCATAAAACCTCCTATAAAATCTCTGCCCCTGAAGAATTAAATAGACTTTTATTTAATTTTCCATCTTCAAAAAAATCTTCTCCATTATCTATATAATACATATCTCCTATTCTTTCCTCATAACTTAAGTTCATTTGTCCTCTTATTTTGTAAACAAAATAATTAAGCTTACTATTAATTTCTGATAATTTCACCTTTTTTTCAGCAAAAGAAATTTTGTTATCTTTTAATAAGTTTTTATAGCTATCCCAAATCTCTCTTCCTTCAATTTCATTTACAGTTCTATTTAAAAATACTGTGTATTCAAGCTTATCATCATCTATTAGCTTCATCTTTTTTTGTATCTCTAAATAATTTAATTTCCCAATTATATTGTTTATAAAATTCTCTATATTTTTATCATTTAATTTTGATGTTTCAGAATTTATATCTTCTAATACACCTTTATAAAATTTATTAAATTCTTTATTTTTAATAATTTTTTTCATTTCATCATTTAATAGTGTGTATTTTCTATTTTTTCTAATATCACCTTGATATATCAAATCTGCTTTATCTAAGTTGAAAAAATATACTTTAGAACACTCTTTCTTGCAAGATCTATTAATTCTACCTAAAAACTGTTCATCACTATCTAATATTGATATATCCTTATATCCAGAATCCATATCAATATCAACCCCAGCTTCTATTACTTGTGTTGCAACTAATATAATTCCCTTCTTTTCTTTAACCTTATCTAATACAGTTTGCCTATCTATTTGATTATCATCACCAGTAATCAATAAAATTTCACTTTCTATTTCATCTAAGGATTTTAATTCTCTATAAAAGTTATATGCACTTTCTTTTCTTATAAATTCAACAAGAATATTTTTATTTTCATTTTGTGAAATACTTGTGATATGGTTTAACAAATCTTCATGCACATTATCAGATTCTATTAATGAAAAGTCTAACTCTACCCTATCTTTAAATACTGGACTCTTAAAATAATTTTCCGGATTTTTTATTAATCTAACTACATTAGTTGCATTATCTGTAAGGCTACTTAAATTAGGAAGTGTTGCTGACATTATAATTATCTTTATATTTAATAGCTTTGAATAAGCTTCTAAAAACATTATTATTTCCTTCCAAATTATATTTTTATAACTTTGAATCTCATCTAGAACTATTACACTATTTGCTAAATGCACTAATGGAAATGATTCTTCTTTTCCTGTAGAAAACAAATAATTAAATAAGCTTACATGGGTTGTTAGTACCATAGGATAGTGTAAAAACTGTCTATTTAATAAGGCATCCTCACAATTTATTTCTTCACCTTTATCATTTAATTTCTTTATGGCTACAAGAGAATTTATAACTGATACTTTATTTATAAGCTCTTTATTATTTCCAAAAGTTTTATTTATGTTATTTATATTCTGCTCAATAAGTGTATTAAAAGGATATACATATACTATCTTATTTATATTTTTATCTTCTTCTATTATTTTAAAACTAAGATTCATAGCTATATTGCTTTTTCCTCCACCAGTTGGTGCTTCTAAGTAAAATATATTTTTATCTAAATTATTTTCTAATGATTCTTCTGACATTAAAAACATTTCATTTCTTAAAATATTTATATCTTTAATTGATGAAAAATCCTTAGGTTTTTTATATTCACTTTTTTCATACTCTCTTATAGATTTTGTTATATCTGTATCTTTATATACTTTATAAAATTCCTCTACATCTTTAAATTCACCTAAGTTTTCTATCTTAGAGTTAGTCATAAATTCTGTTGTTGAATAATAATCACATGCAAGTAAAAGTGAAAACATTAACTTTTCATATATGAAATTAGATATTTTCGTTTCTTCATCTATAGCTCCTATATATTTTTCATTAATTTTAAATAGTTTCTTTATTATATTAATATTTACCTCTATCTTCTCCTTATAGACATCTTTTATAATATTAAAGTTACTATCAAATAACCTTTTCCCCTCGCCATCAACAATTGTAAGTTTATTTTTAAATTCTTCAAAAGAATCTAAGTTTCCATGATGCTTAGATATTATATACACATTCATAAGAGTTACATTTACAAATATCATCATCTTTTCTTTATCGAATCCTTTAATTATCTTAAAATAATAATTTAGATAAATTATTGATGATATAATTGAATGATTTGAATTATTTGAAACTATTGCCTCATTAAGACCTAAATCATTATCCATTTTCTTTAATTGAAATACTGGATTAATCTTTCCTATATCATGTATATAAACTGTATCTAGAATCATTCTTCTAAATAGTTCTATATCTTCTCCATCTAAATTTTTTAGTATTAAATTTTCTATATTCTTAAAAGGTATATCTAATTTCTTTGTTTTAAATAACCTATATAAATTTTCTTCACTTAAATTTAAGTGCTCCTCTAAAGCTTCCATTTTATCTTTTGATTTGTGAGCATAAAACTTATATTTATTGCTTAAATGATTATTTATATTAAATTTATTTTCCTTATTAAAATACATAAGTCCTTCTCCTTGTTTTATTTAAAAAGGAGGATTACTCCCCCTTCTCCAATGTATTTATATAAAGAATAGATTTTTTCCACAAATATTATAAATATTAGACTTCTTTACGCCTTCAACTTTTCTATTGGTTGCAATAAAGCTTTCAAATTCATATTTATTAGTTATTTTATCTAATGTCATAGGCAATTTCTCTTCATACTTCCATATAGGTTCTACATCTTCGCCTTCCTCAAAAGAAAAATAATCCTCTTCTTCTAGCACAACACTATCTTTTATAAAAATACTATCTATTGACTTAATACAACTAGCTTCTTCTATATCTTTAATTAACACTACATCTTCAATACTTGCTGGATGATCATTTTTCCCTAAATATGGCATATACGTACATTCTGAGTTTAACATCTTCTCTTTAAGATTTTCACTCTCTTTACTATCAATTATAAAATATATATCCCATACAGGATTTTCAAGCCATTGTTCTTTTACTATAAGATTTCCACCTTGCTCTTTAGAAGCATATCCAACTGAATTATTGAATGTTTGAACCTTTTTTGTAATATATCCTTTTGGATTTTTAGGAAAAATTGATATTTTTAGATCTTTTAATTTTTCATAAAACTCTGGATACACATTTATATCCTTTTTATCTTTTATCTTGTTATATCCTGAATATCCTAATATTGCTCCAAAGATACCAAGGAGTGCTACTTTGTGTATACATCCATAAGTAAAATACATATTACTATTTACATCTGGCTTCTTAAAGAAAGCTGTATTTCCCCTTAATGTAAATTTGATTGCATCCATATTTATACCTCTTCTTGTGTAAATATATTTATACGTTTTACATTATCTATATTTGATTCTATTAAAGTAGTGTAAGGGTTATAATAAATCTCTACATTTAGAATCTTATCTGATAATCTATTTAATAAATCTCCACAACTTATTGAAATTATATTTTTATCTTCACCTTTTTTAAATTCTACATAATTTGAAAGGTCTGGTAGATATACCTCTTTCTCTGTTTCAATAAATAATCCAAATTCATTTTCACATCCAACCTTTGCATTTGTTGCATATGAAGTTGCAGCTACTATTGATGTTTCTTTAAACTTCTTATAATCATCTTCAGTGTACCCCTCAGTAACACCTAAATTTACAAATTCATTATATGCATTTGAATTTATAGTAAATGGATAAAAATAATGTGCTTCATTACTTACAATTTTTGTTCCTAGAGTTGAATTTTTAGCTTCTTCATCTGAAGCCTTTCCCTTTTTCTCTTTACCATCTCTAAAAGGTGATAGTATCTGCTGTTCTTCTGCACATGAATCTTCATACTTATTAAAACCTTGTCCTATTTGAACCGCTCCTGTTATTGATATATTATTTCCTTCTTCTGCGAATGTAGCTCCAAAGTTCTTTACATCAGTTGCATTAAATAAATTTTTTAAAACTACTGTAGTATCTTTATTCTTCTTTAAATCTTCTTCATTAAATATTAATTCATATCTTTCTTTTAACGATCTTGGTACAAGGTTAACTTCTCCACCTTTTCCTTCTGAAAGTTTCATTGATTTTATATAAAGCACTTTTTCTCCATTATCATTCCACATTTTCTTCATTGGATATTTAAATGCCTTATCACTTCCAAATATATCCCCTGATGATGTTGTCTTTGGATAACCTGTGAAATCTGCATTCCAATTACTCATCTTTGAAACTATTCCTAATACTCCATATACTCTTTTGTCCATTTAATACACCTTCCCTTTCCTATTTCTCACTCTTTTCAAATATTAGATTGCTGTGTAAATATCCTGCAATTATTAAATCATCATCTATTCTCTCTTCTGGCTTGTATGATGATACCATAGCAAACATATTATTAAATTTTCTACTATATTGATCTATATCATAATTGTACTTTTTGTATAGTCTTTTTAGTTCCTCCTTAAGTCTTTCATCACTTTTTGCATTTATTATTGGATTTATTAAAGATTGAACCTTCTTACTTCCTTTATTCTTTGACATGAAGTAATTTATAAGTTGTCCAACTGCAAAGAAATATTCTTTATCACTCTCTATACTCCCTGTATCTTTCATAATTATTTTCTCTCTTAATTTATTTTTATTGTCTATTAAAATATCTGCCATACTTTCTCCTCCTTTTAAATACCTAATTAGTGATGATCTTAAATTAAATTGTTCTACAGCTTTATAAAAATACGCATTATTAATTGAGTCTTTTATTAGACTTAAAGATATAATATTGATCACTTTATATAGTGATGATGTATTTCCTTTATAAAACCAAGTAAATAAAGCACTTCTAGCTAAAATAAGGTTTCGCTTTAAATTAGAATCATTTATTGATATATCTTTAGCTTCTGTAAAGTAATTATTTATTAAAAACTTGCTAAAAAACACTTCATTTATTAACCTTTGCATCTCGTGTATAGTATTTATTTCTCCATAACTTTGCTTTAAATTTTTTATATCACCTTGAAGGATATTCTCAAAATTCATTGGCTTAATGTTGTTATTATATGAATTTATAGTATCTGAATCAATAATTTCAACTTCCTTACCTTTTTGTATTCTTAAATAAATACCTGAAAAATCTTCTTCATCTATAAGTTCTCCGTTTTTTATTGCCTTTATCTCTTTATCATTTATATAGATATTTGTTATTCCTATAGATGCTAAATTCATAAGATAATCAAATATTTTTTTTTGAATCATGACATCATCTTGATTTATTAAATATGGAACCTTAGTTTTCCTACTTTTATTTTCTAAATATGGCTTTTTTGAGTTTAATCCCATATTATCATTGGGTAATCCATATATATATCCATTAATTTTTATGTTAAAATCATTGCTATTATATAAATTTGGTATTATATACTTTTCACTCTCTTTTTTGTATTCACTTAAGTCAAATTTATCGAAATTAAAAAATATTTTAAGATATCCTTTATCAATATCTTCTTTTTCTAGCAAATTAAATATATTATCTTTAATCCATTCCTTAACAATATTTAATCTTTGAGTGTTTACCTTTCCATTCCTTTCTTCAATTGATTCATATAACTCTTTTGATTTTTTTGATTTATCATATTTTTTTATTGGATTTTCTAGAATTTCATAATAACCATCTATTATTTCATTTGTTAATTTTCCATTTACTAAGCTTTCTTTTTTTATTACAAAGCTTAAATAGTTGTTACTTTGGATTATTTTCTTTTTATCAATTGGCTTATTCATATCCACTACTTTACTCATGTAATCAACTGAAGCTATAAAATCAAAATTGTCTATTGTCCTATCTATCTCTTTAGTTTTTTTATCAAGCTTTATAGTAATTCGTTCAGTTTCTTTCAAAATATTATTTTTTTCTGAAACAATTATATATAATCCATCAGCTGGAATGTATGAGTCTATTATTATAGAATCTCCATGGGTTCCATACATCACTTTAAATGTTTCTCGAATTTTATCTAACACATAATCACCTCCTTATAGATAACGAAAATTGATAAATCCTCCACCCCTACTATTAAATGTGCACATTCCTGTTCCTAGACTCATATAAGCTAATTTCTGTGCTATTTCATTTTCACATATTGCTAAGCTTATCTTATCTCCAAGTAATGTCTTTCCTTTGTATGAAATTGGACAAGGTTTATTATTTAAAAATTCAATAGATGTATATAGCTGAAAATCTTGATCTAATTTTTCACCTGTTACTGCATTATATTTCTTTATTAAATTGGTTTTTATTTGTTTTTCAAACTCACCAAAGGATAGTACCTTTTTCCAATAACCTTCATCTGTTTTTATGATTAGTGGTGTTATATTATAAAGTTTTTCAATATGTTTTTTAGGAATTATTCTAATCTCCCCTGTTAAAGCTTTAATAGAATCTGTGTACTCGTTTACTAAACTATCAATAAGATACTTTGCAAGCTCACTATCTACTGTCCTTATTTTTACTGTGTAGATATTACCCTCTTTATATTTCTTATCTTTTTCAAGAGGGTAAAAAGAATTAAAGCAATAATTTTTAAATTTATTCTCATTATGGAATTTTAAAAATTTTTCGTCTCTACAAAGACTTTTATCTATTAACCTTGCAATACTTTCTTGTGCTTCACTAAAACCTATTTCTTTAAGCAGAAAAAGTTTCAATGTTATCTCATATACCTTCAATTAAACTCCTCCTCTTCTTTAATATGCTATACAACACTAACTTTAACTTATATAGCTATACATCAAATGTTATGGTTAATCTCTTTAAAGTATAAAAACTTTAAATACATCCTTGCTAATTTAAATACATCCTTGCTATGATTTATATAAACATATTATAACCACAATATTACATATTTAAAACATAACTCCTCAAATTGTATAACATTAGTACAGCAATAAAAATACCAGAACGATAACCTAACTATGTATGTTATCATCCTGGTATTCTTAAATTTTATCAATATACCCTATCTCTTCTTTATTATTATCAAGCCACATTTCCATATAACCACAATCATTACATAAATAATATTTAGGCTTAATTAATTTAGATGTTGTTATTTTTATTGGTACAGCACTTATTATTTTAATATTATTAGAATTGCACTTTACACAAGCTCCTTTGTTTTTCATATCTTCATACAAACTCCTATATTTAAATATATTAAATTTAATTTATATCCCAATTTATTCTGTAGCTTCCACTATGTTTTCCTGCTACTTTTATGGTGTATTTACCACTTTCTTTTATATCTATGCTCTTAGAAATTTTTTCACTTGGGTTTTTAATACTGTATATTTCATTATTATCTTTATCTAGAACAAGTACATTTAGTTCTCCGCTTTTAGTAGTAACATCAATATTAACATCTAATTTTTGTCCTGATTTTATATTTAATGTTTTATACTGTTCTCCATTAAAACTTTTGTATATCATCTTCATACTACTTTTAGTATTAGAGCCTATAGACATAACCGTCGTAGCATTTCCCCCATGCGGCCCCACAGCAAATGCTACAATTACACAAGTTACAATTATAGCTATCACTGTTATAACCTTGTTTTTTATTTTCATAAATTCTCCCCTTCCTTACCTTTCCTAGCTCCTAAACTTTCTATAAATTTATATCTCTTATTAATATATATCCTCTATAACATATAAAGTATGGCTATCTTTAAAATTCACCATATATAATTTTGATGAGTCTTCATCTGTTTTTAAATAATAACTGTATGCTTTATTGAAATCCGGATAATTTTCTTTTGTAACACTTAATTTTTTAAGTATTTCTTCAATATTTTCTTCTAAAATTTCATCTTTATTATTTTTTAGACTTAATCTCTTATCTATATTTAAGCCTTCTGGGTCTTTAAATTTAAATACATGGTACCTTTGTCCATCTCCCAAAAAACTCTCACCACTATCTTTTGCATACAATTCATCATAATTTTTTGATAACTCAACACCCCAATTTGCCTCTATAATATTCGAATAAATATTATTTTCTTTAATGTAATTATAAATAATATTCCCTACAGTTATTATTGTTATAACTAAACTTACTATAATAATTGTTATAATATTTTTCTTAAATTTTCTTTTCATAAAATTTAATATTCCCCTCTTCCTAAGCTACTTCTATATAATTTAATATTAGATTTATTACAGCATATGTATATATTAGATATCCCAAAACTATAGTTAATGTTTCATACATATCTGACATGTCATCTTCATTTATATCTTTAACACTAAGTAAATGTGTAAATATAAAAATTAACTCTGGCTTAGTTATACAGATATATCCAGATAATATCATAATCATTGTAGTTACAATTAAAGTAAAACTCTCTTTATTAGAGATTATATTTAATACAAGTAACCCTAATATAACTATGAGATATATTACACTTAAAACTAATTTTGTAGTCTTTTTCTTTTTACTTTTATTAGCTCTATCTAATTTTATTTTTTCTATACTTCTGTTGTATTCATAAATATCACTTTTTGTTAATGTATTCCCACAATCTTTGCAGATTATACATGAATCTTCATTAGCTCTACCACATTTTTTACAGACTATCATAGCCCCCCCTTAATTTCCAGAGCACAATCTTTTTTTAATTTAAAGCTCATTATAATTGTAAATATATTGCATTCACTATTATACTATATTTTCCAATTACCAAAAAGTAATTTTATTAAAACAATATAACTTTTAGTATAGTTTTTTTATTGTATTAAAAATTTGAATCTTTATTTGAATACTTTTAGTTAAATATCCTCCTCTAATTTTCATTTAATCATTATAATAAAATTTAAAAGGAGCAGATTATTTTATAATCTACTCCTTTTAGTATATTTTTAAATTATATATCCTAATTCTGCAATAAAATGTAATGCTACAAATACTGCTACAATAAATAATGCTAGTATAACCATTAAGAATACATACCACCATCTTCTAAGTGAAAGTACTCCAATAAATTCTCTTATAAATGCACTAGGTACAAAGTAAAAAGCTGTCTTAGATCCTAAACCTACATTCTTAAGTCCTGCTTTTTTAGCTAATATACCGGCTCTAAATACATGATACTCATTTGTAACAAATACACTTTTATATTTCTTCTTCATTTTATCCATTATCTTTTTAGATAGCACCATATTTTCATATGTAGTCCTAGCTTTATCCTCTAAAATTATATCTTCCCTTGGACATCCTTTAGAGACTAAATAGTCTTTCATAGCCTCAGCTTCTGAAATTTTCTCATCTGAACCTTTTCCTCCTGAAACAATAATCTTTGAATCTTTTCCTTTTTTATTTTTTTGCTTTAAATAAAAATCATATGCCTTATCTAGCCTGCTTCCTAAAAGTTTAGATACCTCTCTACCTCTTATAAGTCCTGCACCAAGAACTATTATAAAGTCTTTATTCATTCTATAAAATCTTACCCTATAAACTAGTGCTGATACTAAAAAATCTAAAAGTAATAAGAAGAATGTTATCGTTGCTAAAAACAACCAAAATATGAATCCATATATGATTTCCCTTATACCAAAGTCAAATGGTAAAAATGGAGATACTATTACAAATACTATAATTATTAATGTTCCTACCCCTACTATAAAAGATAGCATATTACTTAAACTTCTACCTTCTCTTTTCATCATGGTAATTCCATTTACAATCAAAAATATTATTACTCCAAAGAAGATTAATATTCCTAAAATAAATATTGTTAAGAATACACCTATAGCTAAACTTTGATTAATGCTCTCTAAAGATAATATTAAATCAATTAGCATAAACATTATTGCATTAAGAAGTATAAATCCATTAATAAGCCTACTTGGATTTTGTAGAAAGCTCAGTAGAAATATAATGAAAATTATAATTCCTATCATAAATAAAGTCATAAGTTACCCCTTTCATCCTATGTTATTATTTTATATTTATAGATTAATTACTTGTATTAATCTATAAATTATCTTAATTATATGATATCTTAACTCTCTATGTGCTTAAAATAATAATGATTCCATAAAATTTAACATACATCCTCTACTTTAATTATGTGTAAAATACATATAATATATAAATTCATGTACTTTCTTATATTTCCTTATTAATAAATCTACTCTCTTAATATATAAATGCATTTAAATTACTATATTTAAAATTAATTTTATAATAATTTAAAAAGGCTTAGAGAAATTTCTCTAAGCCTTTTAATGTAAGTATATAACTTTTTATATTATGCAAAATATCTGTCTAATAATCCTTTGAATGCTCTACCATGTCTAGCTTCATCTTTACACATTTCATGTACTGTATCATGGATTGCATCTAAGTTTAATTGTTTAGCTAAAGTTGCTAAATCTTTCTTTCCTTGACAAGCTCCAAATTCTGCATCTACTCTCTTTTGTAAGTTTGTCTTTGTATCAGCATCAACAACTTCTCCTAAAAGTTCTGCAAATTTTGCAGCATGTTCTGCTTCTTCGAAAGCAATTCTTTTATATGCTTCAGCTACTTCTGGGAATCCTTCTCTATCAGCTTGTCTTGACATTGCAAGATACATTCCAACTTCTGTACATTCTCCCATAAAGTTTGCTTGTAATCCTTCTACAACTCTTGGATCTACGTCTTTTCCAGCTCCGATTCTATGCTCGTCAGCCCAAGCCATTTCTCCAACTTGTTCCATAAATTTATCAGCACCTACTCCACATACTGGGCACTTTTCTGGTGCAGTTTCACCTTCATAAACATATCCACATACTTGACACACAAATTTCTTCATAATTAATTCCTCCTATTTCATATATAAAACACACATTTTTTATTTATATAATTTTTATTGATATCTTAGTTTAAATTAAATACAGACATTATAACCATCTTTTGTTCCTTAATTTTTTATCATAGGTTCGAAGGGTTAAATTCTAGATTAATTAATTTATCTTATACATCTTTTGTTCTTTAAAAATCTTTTGTATCTTAAAGTTTATGTATAATTTATATCCTGTGTTATTTAATAATTTTTATCTATCGCCTGTTTACATTTATTATTATATAATAATAATTATTACTTGTAAAGGCTTGTTTTAAATTTTTCTATAATATTTATAGAGGAATTAAATAAAGTGGTTAAATTTCTTTTAACATAATGAAATATTTTCCACATTTTTATTATAACTTGAATTCTTTCAAATTACTACTAATACTATTCGACAAAAACACTTTCCATCTTTTAATTATATTAAACTACATCTTTACCAAATGGCATAAGTGAAAGCTTTGCAATCTTAATACTTTGAACTGCAAATGGTATTCCTATAATAGTAATACAAAGAAGTGCTGCACTAATTAAATTTGAAATACACATAGCAAGTCCACCAAATATAATCCATAATATATTAAGTATTAGACTTGTTCCACCATCATTTACTGTTACAATTTCTTTTCCAAATGGTGCGAATTGAAGTTTTGCCATCTTAAAGCATTGAAGTCCAACTGGTATTCCAATTATAGTTATGCACCATACTACCCCTAAGAATAACCATCCTAAAGCATTAAATAATCCTCCAAATATAATCCATATTATATTTCCAAGACAACTCATATTATTTCTTCCTTTCATATTTTAATTTTTGTTTAGACTTTATTATTATATACTCTCTCTTACATTAATGCCCTTAATTTCTTATTATTTTTATTTAATACATTGGATTTTATATATTTCAATCCTTATTAAATTATATATTTAATCTTCATCTCTATGTACTATTTAGATCTTATATATATTTAACTTCATTAATCATGATGGACCTTATTTAACATATCTAGAAAATATATTAACTATCCATAAATACAAATAAGGCTTAGGAAATATTCTTTTCCTAAGCCTTATTTGAATCTATATATTTTAAAGGGTAGTGTGAACGCTATTTCTATACAAAGTATCTTTCAAGTAATCCCTTGAAAGCTTTACCATGTCTTGCTTCATCTTTACACATTTCATGAACTGTATCATGAATTGCATCTAAGTTTAATTGTTTAGCAAGTGTTGCTAATTCTTTCTTACCTTGACAAGCGCCGTATTCTGCATCCACTCTCATTTGTAAATTTTTCTTAGTATCAGCTTCTAATACTTCTCCTAGAAGTTCTGCAAATCTTGAAGCATGGTCTGCTTCTTCAAAAGCAGCTCTCTTATACATTTCTGCAACTTCTGGGTATCCTTCTCTATCAGCTTGTCTAGCCATTGCAAGATACATACCAACTTCTGTACATTCTCCTGCAAAGTTTGCTCTTAATCCTTCTAAAATTCTTTCATCAACGCCTTTAGCTACTCCTACTCTATGCTCATCAGCCCAAGCCATTTCACCTTTTTGTTCTACAAACTTTTCTCTTGGAGCTCCACATACTGGGCATTTTTCTGGAGCTTCTTCTCCTTCAAATACGTATCCGCATACTGTACACATAAATCTTTTCATAACTAATTCCTCCTTGGGTTCTCATAAAATGTCTTCATCTTTTTTAAAACTTAAAAACAAGATTGTTTAGGGTTTTTAGTTATATTTCATAGCTATAAAATCTACTTAAACTCATCTTTTGCTTTATATATTAAATTAGTATTTTAATATACTTATCTTTTGTATCTTAAATATTTACCCTTTGTACTTTAAATACTTATCTTTTGTATTTATAATACTAATCATATATATCTAAAATTTTCTTTGAATCTTTTGTTACTCATAAACTCTCATCTTCTGTTATCATAGTTTTTACTCATAAACTCTCATCTTTTGTATACTTAATATTATCTTTTGTACTTTTTATAGAGGCCCTCTATAGATATTATGATACTACTTTTTTTGTATAATAAAATAGCTTTTTAGTATATTTAACCATTTGTTTAATGATAGTTTAGAAGGTGTATTTAATGTTAATATTTTCATATCAATATTGTATTTAGATTCCTTTTTGATTATATTTTTATATTATATAATTTAACATTTACAAGTAATTTTTATATTATTTACCTGTATTTTTAGATTAATATATTTATATATTTTTTGAATGTTTTCACAGACTCTTCTGTAGCCCAATTATCTATAATTATGAATTCATTTAATAGGTTTTATAATTCGATTATTAATTTATGATTATTAAATATTACATATAATAATATAAAAAGATAATGGAATTATACTTTATATAATCCCATTATCTTTTTGCATTCCTTTATAATTTCATCCCTAATTTCTTTAGGTTCTAAAACTTCAACATTACTTCCCATCTCCATTATCCAATTTACAATATCAGTTTTTCCCTCTATATTTCCACTATAAAGCAAATACCCTTCATTATAATGATCTTCAATCTTTTCTTCTATAACCCATTTATGTTCCTTAAAACATTTTGCATATGGGTAGAATATTTTAAGTTTAACTAAAAATTTTTCTCTACTATTATGTATACCAAGTCTACTGTTAAGATAGGCCTTAACATCAAAATTCCCTTTATCAAAGGTTTCATCTAAAACTTCTATCTTTCTTATTCTTACAAGTTTAAAATTTCTTATTTTATTTCTATATTCACAATGGGCAAGCATATAGTTTGCGCCTTGATAAATATAAACAGCATATGGCCATACAGTTCTTATCATATTTTCATCCTTAAGATTTGAGTAATCTATCTTAAGCTTATTTAAATTAATTATACTCTCATTTATAGTAATCCACTTTTGCTTCAACTCATCTGTATTTCTATTTATTCTTTTAAATTGAGCTGTAGCATTGGAATTCCAAAAACTATTATCATCTACTTTATAATTTGATAGGATTTTAGTTATTCCAGAATTAAAGTCTGTCTTTAAAGGAAATGTTCCTGCCTGTAAGTAATTCATTACAAGTTCTATAGCTTTTACTTCATCTTCAGTTAAATCTGCATTAATCCAAGCAGTTTTACCTTTTATGCTATAACCTCCATATCTTCCACGCTCTTCTTCTATTAAAATTCCAGCCATACACAAATCTTCTTTATACCTGCTGATTTGTCTAATATCAACTTCTAATTCCTCTGCAATTTCACGCCTAGTCATTTTATTTCTAGTTTTTAGAAGCATCAACATATTTAAAGCATTATTTACCTTGCCCATAATCACTCTCCTCTGTATCTTTAAAAATGTTCTAATTATAAAGCAAAAAAAATGAGATTCCGCCCCCTAGCAAAATCTCATCGGTCAAAATAATTCCCAACTTCCTATCATGATAGCAGTAGTTATTAGCTTAATTACACCCTATACTTTGAGAAAACTTCGTTTTATGTACCATGATTAAAAGGAATTACCGTACAATTATATAATACGCTATAATGGTGACATATAAATGTAACAATACATTTTATTATCTATTTTTCAAAGATTATATTATCATATTATATTATTATTATATATATATTTAAGTAATTCCTTTAATGATAATTTTAATTTTTTAAATATTTCTATTATATTACTCTATAAATGGAGTAACTGCTTATAAATACAATAAGTATTATTGTAGCATTAAATATTCTCATTATATTTTTTTCAGACAAATTTTTATTAAGCTTATATCCTAAGAACCCTCCAAGTATTCCCCCTATAACCATTACTGGTAATACCTTCAAATTATAACTTGAAAATCCTGTAGTTACTGCTATTGATAGTATTTTAGCCCCCTGTGAAAATAATATAACTATAATCGAGTTTCTTGCAGCTTCTTTAGTATCCATAGAAAATAACGTAGCAAATATTGCAACATTTATAGGTCCTCCACCAATGCCTAAAAAAGCTGAAATAGCACCTAGAATAATTCCAATTATAGCAATTATTAAACTACTATTTAAATCACGTTTTTTTATTCTATCTTTTACTCTCATATAGAAAAAAACACTAAGTAACAATACTATAATAAGTGTGCTTTGAAGTATTGAAACTGACTCAGAATGCTTATTTATTGAAACTAATATCTTAAGTATATTTTGTCCAATAACTCCTCCTATAATTGAACCACCTGCTATAATCATTGTTCTTTTTACATCTATTTTATCCTTCTTAGCAATCTGCTTCCCTATAGATACCACTGCCATTGCAAATATAGTTGCTGAGGATAGTAAGTTTACTGTTGGAAGAGAATATGAACTAATACTATCTAAAACTGGTTTTATTACAATTCCTCCACCTATTCCAGCTGCTGCACCTATTGTAGTTGCTATTACTGCTAAAAGAAAATATACTATTTCCATTTAATCTACCTTCTTACCTTTATTAAGGTTTTACATAAGCATACCCTTCATTTTGCTTTTTTATAAGTTCCATAACACCGGCTGGAACTACTTCAACAAAATCACAAAGTTCTTCTTTTTTTATTTCCATTTTAGTTAATGTGTTATTACAAGCTGCAAATACAACTCCCTTAGAAGCTAATTCACTAATTTCACTATAAAATCCTAACTTATTAGCATCTGCCTCTCTTAAATTAACTATTGGGTTGCCATGAACTAGCATCTCAACAGTTAAGGTAGGATCATCTTTTAAAATATTTTTAATATTACCTACAGCCATATTCCATTTATCTTTTTCATTTACATGTACAATAACTTTCATTATAATCATCTCCTAAGCTTTTCTATAGTTTATTATAGAAAATTAGAATGTAACTAGTATGATTAGTTTTTTAACATTGTATAAAGTGTTATACAAATAATTTATTGTTATTATTACAATTACTTATTTATTAGCTTATTTTAGAATATATTATGCACTTTTGACATATATTATATAGATATTTTTATTCTAATTTTCCTTTTTAAATTTAATTAAAAAAGAGATGTCTCTTGATTTTACTTAATCTAAGAGATATCTCTTTTCATTTTAAATTATTGTACTTCCAATTTAATTCCATATATTGTGTATGCATCTTCCCATCCACTAAATATATACATAATATAATTTCCTTTTCTTTCTGGTACTCTTATATAATCAATACCATCATCTTTAGTTGCAAACATTCTCTCATCTAGATCTACCCCCTTATCTCCATCTAGAACACAAAAACCTATGTATTTTTGTCCTCCTTCACTAAAATTTAATTTTAGTTCTTCTTCTGGAGATACTTTATATACGGGTAGTCCTTTTCCTCTAATAATATCATCACTTTCTTCTTTAATTATCTTTACATTACTTTTCTTTTGAGAGTACATAATTAATCTAGCATCTTCTGTTATACCTTCGTATGTTATTTTTAAGGTTGGATTTTTTTCTATTTCATTATTTAAAATATTCCCCTTATCTTTTTTAAATTCATCATAGTCTTTATTATAATCTTCTATAAATAATTTCATTCCTGATGCCTTATTAACACCCTCTACACTAATAACCTTTCCTACATGGAAACCACAGCCAATTAAAGCAATCGAGGCTCCTAGGAATAATGCCACTACTACATAAATCCTCAAATTTCTTTTCATTTCTTTTCCCCCATAATATTTTTCTTTAGTAATTAGTAAACATTATATAAATAAATATATATTTATTTATATAATGTTTATATTTATTTTATCATTTTTGGAACAAGATACCAATTGTTTTATTGTAATTTTTTATTATATTTTTTATTATAAAATTTAATTTTTCATTATAATTGTTTGAAATTTTTATTTTATTCTTAAAAAATGTACATCAATAGTTTTTTATAAATAAAATAACATCTTTTTATTGATTAGAGTAACAAAAAAGCTTTACCTAAATATATAGGCAAAGCTTTCTATTAATTTAATTTGGGAAATATTATAGTGCACCTTCTAATATTTTACGACTAACATCTAGAGTTATTTGTCCATTCTCTCCTATAGCCGTCATATTATGTTCTTCTAAGGCTTTAACTAAATCATCAATTTTACTTGCATCAATACCATAATCTGATAGTCTAGTTTTTATACCTAAGCTTTCGAAGAATTCTCTAGTCTTATCTATTGCAAGGTCTATTCTCTCTTCCTTAGTTCCAGAAGTTATATTCCAAACCCTCTCTCCGTATTGTATTAATTTATCTTTCTTTTTATCCCTCATTATATTCCAAAGTGATGGTAATATTATAGCTAAGGTCTTACCATGATCTATTCCAAACATTGCTGTAAGTTCATGACCTATCATATGAGTTGCCCAGTCTTCTGGTACTCCTGCCCTTAGTAATCCATTTAATCCCATAGTTGCACACCATACAAGATTTGCTCTTAATTCATAGTCTGTTGGATTATCTATAGTTTTCTTTCCTATTTCAATTAATGTTTGAAGTATACCTTCAGCAGTTCTATCTTGGAACATTGCATTTGCTGGATATGTTGCATACTGCTCTAGAACATGAATAAATGTATCAACTACTCCATTAGCTACTTGAGTCTTTGGAAGTGAGAATGTTAAAGTTGGATCTAAGAATGAGAATTTAGGAAACACTAATTGATTTCTAAATCCTCTCTTACCTATACTTGAAGTAACAACTCCCCCACAGTTCATCTCTGACCCTGTAGCTGGAAGTGTCACTACTGTTCCAAGTGGCAATGCTTTAGTTAAACCAAAGGCCGCCATTCTATCTCTTAAAAGATCTATAGCATATTCTCCATCATATTGTGATGCTAATGAAACAAATTTTGTTCCATCCATTACAGAACCACCACCAACAGCTAACAAGAAATCTATATTTTCCTTCTTAACTACATCTACAGCCTTCATTAATGTTTCAAATCTTGGATTAGCTTCTATGCCTCCAAATTCGACTACTTCTCTATATCCAAGTCCCTTTAATACTTTTTCTAGAGTACCAAATTTTTTAACACTTCCTCCGCCATAGAGCACAAGAACTTTAGCATCCTTTGGTATTAAATCATCTAATTCTCCTAAACGATCTTTTCCAAAAACTATTCTTGTTGGATTATAAAAATCAAAATTCATCATATAAAATTTCCTCCTTAAGTCATAGGTAATCTATTAATCTTTACTTAGATTACCTTCAATCAAACTTAGTATAGTCCTTAGAGTACACTTTAAGTCAATAAATTATTTACTATTTAGTTTATAGTTTAAAATTTATTAAAATCTAAAGCTTTATCCACCTACTAATATTATTGAAATTAAAAAGATTTCCTTTATATAAAAGCAATTCCTAATTAATTATTTCATTTAAATAATTCTATATATAAAATAAAGAAGCCTCATAAAAAAATGATGCTTCTTTATTATCTATAACTTAGTAGCTTCTAATGAATTAATACAAATCTTTTTAGTTAACTTTAATAAACATTCTTTTTCTTCTTTAGAAAAATTACTTAATAAAAAGTTTTTCCAATCATTTATTATCTTATTGATCTTTGGATAGACTTCTAAAGCTTTTTCTGTAGCATAAAGATTATATGTTCTTTTATCATCTTTCTTTGCTACCCTTTGTATAAATCCAAGCTTTTCTAACTGACATAAAGCTCTTGTAATATTGCTAGGATTTAAATGAATTATATCTATTAATTTATCCTGTGTTATTCCAGGATTTTCATAAATTTTTAGTATATAAAAGTGCTGGCTACTATTTAACCCTATATCTTTTAACTTCTTATCTAGATATATTTTATTATGTCTGTCAGTAATTGAAATCCATTTAAGTAAATCATCCATCATTTGTGCCTCCATAATTAGATTCAACCTAACTTTAATAATAAGATAAACTCACAATAAAATCTACTATTTTTTGAATAATCTGTATGCAGAAACTAAACATGCAATAAGACATAATGCAAATGAAACTGCAAAGGCTATATGCATTCCATAGACAAATAACATCGGCTGATTATCTATATAAGTTATTACTTTATAACCTGCTTTATGGCTCATTCCAAGATAAAGAATTGTAGTTGATAATGATATACCAATAATCATCCCTAAGTTTCTTGCAAGAGAATTTAAACTTCCAGCTATCCCTAACTTATTTGGTTTCACAGAGGACATTATTATTGAATTATTTGGTGATTGGAATAGTGCAACACCAACTCCATTCATAGTTGTAACTGCAACTAAATAAATAACTGATGTACTTTGATCTATAAACATATATAAAAATTGAGTTATTGTAACTACTACTAATCCTATAAATGTTAATATCTCTGATCCCATTCTATCTGATAAACTTCCACTTATAGGTGCAACAATCATCATTGCAATTGGAACAGACATTAATATAAATCCTGATACAATAGATGAATATCCTAAGGTCTTTTGAAGATAAAATGGCATTAAAACATTAAAGAATAATATTGCTGAAAATATTAAAAGTGCGCAGAATAACCCCATTGAGAATTCAAAGTTTTCAAACATCTTCATATCTATTAATGGTTCATCAATCCTATTCTCAACTCTTATAAATACAATTAATGAAATTATAGATATTATAAATAAAGTTATTACTGCAGGAGCCATAAATCCTGTTTCTTGACCTATAAAGATCGCTACAAATAATGAAACTACACTAATATCAAATAAAATAAACCCTTTATAATCTATTTTTATCTTAACTTTATCTTTATCTTCTTTAGGAAATACAAAGTATCCTAAAATTATAGCTACTATTCCTATTGGAATATTTATTAGAAATATATAATGCCATGAATAACTCTCGATTATAAATCCGCCTATTCCCGGCCCTGCAATGCTACCTAAAGATACAAAGCTTCCAAGAATTCCAAGTCCCTTTCCTCTCATTTCTCTTGGAAAATACTCAGTTATAATTCCAAAGTTTGTTGCCATAGTCATACTAGCTCCAATAGCTTGAACTGCTCTTGATACTAAAAGAAAAGTTAAACTAGTACTTATACCACATAGAAGTGATCCTATTACAAATATAACTGTCCCTATCTGGAAAACTTTAATTTTTCCTTTTGTATCACTTATTCTTCCGAAAAATATTAAAAGCATACATATTACAACTATATATAAAGAAACTATCCATTCAGCCTGATTCATGTTAATTGATAAATCTTGTGACATTACCGGCATTGCTATATTTACAATACTTCCATCTAATGTAGACATAAATGTAAATAAACAAGTTGCAATTAACATAAGCCAAATATTATACTTTTGTTCTGATTTACTATTATCTTTTATCATTTGTAATCCTCCCTTTTTTATTTTGTACAAATTTAAGTTATTTATCATATAACCTAATATATTTGCGCTCGCAATTTTACTGATAAAAAAATAAATCTTTGCGTTCGCAAATATAGTCTAATGTAAACTAGATTAATAGTCAATGTAAATATTCGGTAAGATATAATCTATACTTATTATGAAATCATTATAAAATTAAAAGGAGTTCAATTATTTCAACTCCTTTTATATCTATTTTATTTAATTTTATATTATGTAAGATTTCATTATCATTTACTACTATTTACTATTTTCATCTATGTAATTTTTTATATCCTCTATTTGTGCATTTGTAGATTTTATATTATCATCTATAGAATTTAATTCTTCACTTTTTGCTTTTAAAGTCTTTTCTTGACTTATGTATGTCTTTTCTAATTCTTCTTTTGTCTTATTATTTTTTGAAGTAAAAGCTGTACATCCTAATATAAAAAATATTACACCTAATATAATTGTACCTTTATTATATTTTATAAATTTAAAAATTTTATTCATCTAATATACCTCCATTAATAACATTTTGAACAAGGTGTTAAACCTTCTGCCTGTGCTTCACTTAATGTTATTTCAGTAGCCTGTGCTGAATGCGTGTTACCACAATGACTTGTACTATGATATTTTTTACCTGTTTTTGTTCTCCAAACCATAGCTCCAACTTGTTTGTTATCTGAGGATTTAGTATTGTCAGCATTCCTACTATTTGAAGAAGGTGCTACACTTTTAGATACTTCTGCCTCTTGCTTTTTCTTTGCAGCCTCTGCTTCTGCTTGCTCTTTCTTTTCTTTTTCTTCTTGTTCTTTTGCAAGCTTTTCTTCTTTAGCCTTGTCTATATCATCTTTTTTAGTTTGATATTCTGAAAGATTATTTTTTAGTTTATCTAAATCTTTTTTATCAGACTCTAATGATACATTCTTTTGTGATATTTGAGCTGCTATTTCTGTGTTCTTTGCTTGCATATCGCTTATTTCTTGGTCTGGAACATTGCCTGCAAAAGCAATTCCCCCTCCAATTAAAAAGCATGCTATACAAGAAATTAATATTTTCTTCTTATTTGATATAAATGACTTTATATTCAATTTTATCCCCCCTTGTTTATATAAGGAAATTATATCATGTATAATAGAAGTATTTTTTATTTTCAATAAACCAATTATTCTGAAATTTTTATTTGTTTTATGAAACTTTATATATAATAATATTTTTCTAAATTTTGTTATATATTTTGGATATTTTTTATAAAAATTGCTTTATTTTTTATAAGTTATTAATTTAACAATTTTATTTAATAAATAGAGTAATAGATTATAAAATCTATTACTCTATTACTTTTTTAAGTATTATTCCTTTTTTAAAGCTACCTCTTTGTGATTTCTTCTCTGCTCTTTTATTTAATAACTCCTCTTCTGAGTATCCTAAATTATCTGCAAGTGCAAATAGTACTTCCATAATATCTGTAAGTTCCTCTAAATTTTTATCTTCTAAATATTCATTTACTTCTTCATTTAATTTCTTTTCTAGGTATTTTTCTTTTTCTTTTCCCATTACTATTTTTATATCACATGTATTACCTGACTCTTCTATTATCTTTGGTATATCATCTCTCACTAATTTATTATACTCTTTCAAGATCTGCCACCGCCTCAATATTTTTATGGTCAATAAAATTATTTTCCCATATATTAAATCCTTGATTATACGCAATTTGATATAAAGGCTTTATTGTTTGCTCTATAGAACCTATAAAAATCTCTTTTTTAATTGGTTCATATAATTTAGTATCTTTATTAAAGCTTATATATAAATTTATATTATTATAATCTTCAAGTATTTTTCTTCCCTTTTCATTCTTCCTCATAAAATCAAAAGATTTAAATTGAAGTTCACAAAAATCATTAAAATATCTATCTAAATCAGGTAAATTATCACTTTTCTTGCTATTTATATTTTTAAATGTAGGTATTAAATTCCAAAGTTCATCATGTAATACAAAGCTCCAAGGAATAAAATGATCTATACTCATTACACCATATCTTTCATAATTCTCTTCATTCATTATTTGACCAGTATATATATCCTTTACCCCTATCTCTTTACTTACAAACTTCCAATAATCAGTTGGTGCTTTAAGGTTTCTATGAATTGGTGCCTCTAATTTAAATGCTATAGCTGGAACATTCGGATTTCTTTTTTGCAAGAAACATATTAGCTTGTACCTTATCCATCCATAAATTATTCTTTCATTACTTTCTATATATTTAGCCCATAAATCATTTACTATTATCCTTTTTTCACTTGGATCTGTTATATCTATTTTATAAAGTGAACCTTCATCTTCATTTGATAACTCAATAATTTTTCTATTTTTCTGACTCTTATCTAATCCTTTTATTTGGTTTTCATAAAAAGGTGATAATAGTCTATATGGAACCATATTACATAAATTTAATATATCTTTTTCTACCTCTTTATCAGTTTTACTCTCTAAAAACTCAATTAAATCTTCTTCTTTTGGATTTTTATTTATCTCATACCTATCCTTTATCTTATTTACCACTTCTCCTAAATTATCATGTACTCCAAAACTTAACTTAAATTCAACTAATGGATACCAAGCTGTAGCTATCATTCTACAAGCTAATTTTTTAAATGTTATCTCTTTATTTCCCTTTATTATTTCTTTTAATATTGCATCAAGCCAGAATAATTTATATGATGCTACCGTTACTTTTTCATCTAGTAATTTTTCTAACTTATTTATTCTTAAATTATTATCGTATGGTAATTTGATTTGCATTTATCTACTCCTATTTTTATTTATATGATTATTTTACCATTTTACTTTATCTATAATCTATATATTAGATGTATTCCTATATTATTAATTAACTTACAATTATTAAATCTCATAAAAAATAAAGCATCATTTCTGATGCTTTTGTATGTTTTAATTATTTAGTATTATATAAAATTTATTTATTACTTTCTATATATACTTGTAAATCTTCTAACTTATTATTTATATTTTGTATTTCATTATCTATAGAAGATATTTCTGTTTCCTTTTCCTTAAGTATAGATTCTTGGCTTGTATACTTATTCTCTAATTCTACCTTAATTGAGTTATTTTCTGATGCTCCAGCACCAATTCCCATAAATAAGAAAACTCCTGAAATAACTATAACTATTATATTACCTTTTATAAAATTTAATGATTTCTTCATTTAAATTGATCCCCCACTAATAACATTTTGAACAAGGTCCAAGCCCTTTAGCTTCTGCATCTGACTGTGATATTTGAGATGCCTTTGATGAATTTGTATTTCCACAATTATTTGTTCTATGATATTTTTTTCCCGTTGCAGTCTTCCATACCATAGCTCCAACAGGCTTAGTTACTGAATTATTTTCCTTGTTTCCACTACCATTTGATGTTTTTTTATTAGAAGGCTGATTATTTTTAGCTTCATTATCTTTAGCTATTTGTTGCTGTTTTTCTTTAGCTAGCTTTTCTGCTTCTTCTTTCTCTGCCTTTTCTTTTGCTAATCTCTCAGCATTTTCTTGCTCTTCTTGCTCTTTAGCCAACTTCTCTTGCTCTGCTTTTTCTATTTCATCTTTTTTATTTTCTAACTCAGACGTTGTACTTTGTAGTTTAGCAAGTTCTTCTCTCTTAGATTCTAATAAAGAATCCTTTTGAGAAACTTGTTCTACAATTTCTGAATGTCTAGCTTTAAAAGTACTAATTTCTTCATCTGAAGCATTAGTTGAAGTTGACATGGCTGTTCCAATTAAGAAACAAGCAATACAAGATATAATTGTTTTTTTCTTTTTCAATAAAAATGGCTTTATGTTCATTCTATTCCCCCCTCATTTTTCCTAGGAGATTATACCATATTTTTACTGGAATTTATTTAATTTAATCCCTCTAATATACACTTTGAAATAACATTTTGTTTAAAAAACTTATATTCTAAAAATTAAATATAATAAAATAAGTATATCGTTTAACAAATTATACCTATTTTAGACATTTTATTAATAATTTATTAAATTTTATATTATAATAAATCTAATATATATATCCCATAATACTTAATTTAATGTACTTAATAACATTCCATAATTAACTATTGTATAATTATTCTATAATATAAATCTTTATTAGGTGGTGATTTAAAGTGTATAAAGAATTAATGGATATTCCAGATTATAAATATTGGACTCTTATCAAGAAAATAGATAAAGGTTGGTCAGCAGATATAAAATATTACATAGAAGATTGTAATAAAAATAAATTACTCCTTAGACTTTCAGATATTAGTATGCTAAATCCTAAAAAGAAAGAGTTTGAAATAATAAAAAAATACAATTCTTTACCTTTTGAAATGTCAAAAGTAATTTCTTTTGGGATATGTAATAGTAAACAAAATATTTATATTCTCTTAACTTGGGTTGAAGGGGAATCCTTAATAACTGCTCTTCCAAAACTTTCTGAAAAGGCACAATATAGACTTGGCTTAGAAGCTGGAAATATTCTAAAAGAAATACACTCTATACCTATAAGAAAATCTGATATGCCTGTAGAAAATAGACAAGAACGAAAAGTGAAAAAACTAATTAAATATGAAAATAGTTCTATTCGTATTGATAACGATCAAGATGTATTAAAATTCATTAAGAAAAATATAAACAAATTAAATTCATTGCCTCCAGTATATACCCATGGCGACTTTCATGTTGGTAATTTAATTCTTACTCCTCATAATACTATAGGTGTAATTGACTTTAATAGATGGAAATGTGGAGATGTATATGAAGAGTTTTATAAAGTTCAATTCTTTGATATTGAAGTGAGTATTCCATTTTCAATAGGTCAAATTGATGGATATTTTAATAATGATCCTCCATTTAAATTTTGGGACATATTATCTGTTTACGTTGCACACTCTTCACTTACTGCAATAAATTGGGCTGAAACATTTGGAGAAGATGAAATTAATGGAATGAAATTAAGATGTATTAATGCTTTTAAAGACTTTAATAATTTTAAAAGCATTATTCCAAACTGGTACAAAGATAATTATAAAAAATATAGAACTATGATATAAATATATAAAAAAGAACTATTAGGTTAACCTAATAGTTCTTATACTTTCTATAATACTTTCAAAGTTTCTTTTAAAAACATTATGCAAAGCACTTAATTATTTTCTAGCTTTCATATCTGATTCTAGTTCTTTTGCAAATTCTTTTTCCATAGAAGCTTCTTCTTTTGCTTCTCTATCTAATTCTTGAGTTATTTTCTTTCCAAGAACATTAGCTTCTTTTTGATCTTCTTTATAAGCTTTGCTATTTTCATTTACAACCTTAAGATCTTCTTCTGCTTTATTTTTTATTTCTTCTTTTAATTCTTCAACTTTTTTACTCATAATAAAACCCTCCTAAATAGAAATTCAAATAGATTTCTAATATTTTTATACTCATATTATAACAAGATTATTTGAGAAAAAAATATCTTTGAATTAAGTTTAATTAAAACTATAATAAATCTTTACAAAGTAATATTTTTATTCATTTATAAACAAATTTATTATACTTTACTAGTTCTTAATAAAAGTTCTTCATCTATCTTAGAATAAATTGATTCTACATAATATATTCTATTACAAATTTTATATCTTATTTTAATTTATATTATATATTCTTTTATACTTGCTAAACTTATACCAGTTTTAATTGCTTTATAAATTTAATTAACATATAATGTAAATACAATCTATTTTTTTATAAAAGGAGGTCCTCATGAAAAAAATAATTTCTATAGCTCTACCAAGTCTACTTATACTTTCATTAATATTCATTGATCAATTAAATCCCCTTTCAAAATATATCTTAGTTGGATTATATCTTATATTTCCAATTGCATTTATCATTCAAGGTATACTTTGTAAAACTTCAAAAAATGATTTTATAGTAGGATTAGTACTATCTTCTATATCTATAATACTACCAAGCTATCTATTCTATAACATGGGTGGTGTGATAACATTTACAATAGTATATATACTAATTGGAACTTTATCCTTTTACTTATCAAACAAAGTAAAAGGAAAATCTATACTTAAAAGTAACTAATAAATAAAAGGTTTAGAATCTAAAAATATAAATTCTAAACCTTTTTATATGTCTTTATAAACAATAAATATCATGTGCAAAATACTTTATCTTACTCTTTTTTCTCTTTATTATTTCTGATACAAAGTAGAACACCAACAGTAGTAATAGCTATATTACAGCTTATCTCTGTAACCCAGCTATAGAAGAAAGTACTAAATATTATACTAAGGAAATATCCTATCATCGGACTTAAAAATATAATAACATATCCTATCCAATCAATCTTTAGTATATATTTAAAACTATCTAAAATACTTTTCCATGAAAGCTTATCCATCCTTCTCCCCCTAAATCCCTTAAATATTAATTATAACCCATATATATTTTACTATATTTTCTATAAACCTCCATTAAAAATATTAATTATATTTTAAAAATCTTTATTTTAAAAGTCTTACTATCATAATAGCTATCCCTAATTCTTTTATAACTTTTCATTTAATTCCATAAGTTTATCATAAAATTCCTTATACTAACTACTTAATACTTTCGTATTAGGTATAAAGATATCATAGTATCCACTGCTACTTAAATTTTATCTTTCTTTCCCTCTATCAATTAAATACTAAAATTAATTTTTATTATTTATATAGTTTAAAAATTAAAATCTAATTCTTATTAACTCAGATAAATATATACAAACTCTAAACTTAACTGATATTAATAAAAAAGCTTAGAAGTTATAAATCTATATCTTCTAAGCTTTTTATTTTACTTTAAATATTTATTTTAAATATTAATATAATTGCTTTCATCCCTCTATCATTAATATCTATTTTTTATATTAATTTTAGTACCTAAATTAGATATTTTATTTAAGCCTCTATTTCTATACTCTTTTGGGGGTATAATGTTGTACCCCAAATTGAAAAAGCACTTTGTTTTGTTAAAGGAACATTCTTTTGATCAAATACAGTTCTCCACCATTCCCACGCAAGGCCTGTACATTCTTCTGCTTTAACTCTTATATTTCTTGCATTCCCATCTAGTGGAATTTCGGTATAGAAATGAGCTGTTCTATCATATCCATTTCCATCCCAAGCCTTATGCTTTAAAACTTCATTTCCATCTTTATCATAAGAAACTTCATCCCAAGTAACATAGAACCTTGCTACATAGGCTCCACTATGATCTAAAGATATTTTTCCACTTGAATATTCTGTAGATGTAGTTTCTACATAATCAGTCTTATTATTAATTGAGGCTATAGCATTATCCTTTAAAAATACGCTTGTGTATGATATTGGATATCCAGGATTTTTAGCACTCATTTCAGCGTTAGACTTTATAACATTTCTGATTTCGTTAAAATCAGTAGTTATGATTTTGTTATGTTCTTTTGAATCTCCACCTAATACTACTGCTGTAAATGAGCTTTGATTAAGTATATCTTTGTATTCTGAATTGCTTTCAATATCTCCCTTTTGTAACAATGCTTTAAAAGCAGCTTTTACATCTTTACTTTTTGATGTTGATTCTAACTTTACAAAAATAGTTCTTCCATAAGAAACATTTGATACTAGTGCAGGTGGATTTTCATTATTTATACCTTTTGCTTGTAAATCCTTAAAAGTAACACTTTCATCAAATAAATCTGATGGCTTTTCAGGTAAATCAATGCTTGCTGTATAGAATATTTGCTTGTATGCAGCAACCATAACATTTTTCTGACCTTTAGATATTGCATTAAAATCTATTCCAAGTGAAGTTCCAACTGCTTTAGAATTAACTTTAAGTGCAGTTGAAAGTTGTGATTCACTGTATACCATTGACTCTGAATATTGTGTTCTTGATGGTAATGTATGTGTTGAAGAGTATTTAGAATTCCACTTAGATACTAGAGTATCTATCGCTGCTGATACATTAGAGTATGTAGGATTTTCTACTACAGCTTTATTTTCGCTTCCCATCCCCGGTAAATCTACACTCACAGTTAGAGGTCTTCTTTTAGCTATTATTATGTCTGGTCTATTTTCTACAAGTGATCTATTAGCAAGCTGTATTGCTCCTGGATAAGTTCTATCAGTTACAGCATCAATTAGGGCAATGTCTGCTGTTCTTGATGAGATATTCTTTTTCTCATGGTTAACTACTATAAATTTTCCTGACTCTCTTTTTCCTTGAGTTGGAACAAAGCTTTCTATTTTATCTCCATTTGCTGATAATATTTCATTACGATTATAAGTTAAATTATAAATTCCATTATTGATAGCATCACTATTAACTTGTCCCAAATCACTATTTTGTGCATTTTTATTCAATTCACTACCATAAGTAACTTGAATTGGTTGAATGATAAAACAACTGATTATCATTATGTAAAGTAATAGGTGCCTTAATATTTTTTTCATTTGTGTGTCCCCCTTTTTGTTTTCAAATTTTATTAATATTTTTAATTTTATATTAATAAACTGGTTAATTAATTATACTAAGGAAATATATTCTTAATCAATGTTTAAAATAAAACTTTAAATTTTATTCATAAGTGCCTAGTAGTATATACTTTAAACACTTTTTTATATTAAAAGTTTCATATTGTATATTTATTCATAAATCAACATCACATGCCCTTGCCAACCATCCAAAAATTCATATTTATTCACCCAATCTGCATATAAACATTATGTTTTATTACTTCATTCAAATTATCTATTTTAATAAATACGCCTCTCAATTTATATGAATATTTTATTAATAGAATTCATTTTTTACTTATATTTTTTCATAAAAATTTTCCCTTCTATTTTTTTCTATATATTAAATTTATTTTGCTTTAACTTATTCTAAATAAAATATATGTATACGAAAGTAAATTCCTAGAAAGATTTATAGCCAATTACTCTTATAATTTTTAATTCACTAAACTTAATATTTTAGTATACATAGCTACTGCTTTGAACAAACTAAGATAAACTTTTAACAATTAAAGGAGTAATTAATAATGAAAAAAATCATAAAAAATTCCCTATTGCTATTATTTTTATTTAATTTAGTTTTTGTCCCAATAAAAGCTATGACTATAGAAAATACATCCTATAAAGATGAATCTTACAGTAAGGCTGCCTGTGACTTAAAAATGGCTGAGAGAAAGCTTTGGATAGACCATGTCTTATGGACTAGAAGCTTTATTGTAAGTGATTTAGCTTCACTTGAAGATAAGGAACCTGTATTAGAAAGACTTCTTAAAAACCAAGATGATATCGGTAATTCAATAAAACCTTATTATGGTAAAGAAGCTGGAGATAAGCTCGCCGCTCTATTAAGAGATCATATAAAACTTGCCGGACAAGTTGTTGATGCTGCTAAAAGTGGAAAGAAGAGAGACTTAGAAAAGTATAATAAACTATGGTATGAAAATGCAGATGAAATAGCTAATTTTTTAAGTTCTGTTAATCCTAAATATTCAAATAAAGTTTTAAAAGATATGTTATATAGACACTTACAACTTGTCACAGAGCAAGCTGTAAATAGATTAAATAAGGATTGGAAAAAAGATATTGAAGCATTTGATGAAGGTGAAGATCATATGATTAAATTTGCTTATATAATTGCTGAAGGTATCATTAGACAATTTCCTCAAAAATTCAAATAATAATTATAAGTTTATTTTTATATAGATGTTTTTAATATTGTGCCCTATAAATACAGCAAAAAATAAGAAAGCTACTTTTAGTAACTTTCTTATCTGATTTTGAATATCTTTAAGTTTATCTAAATACTTTATCCTATCTAATGCCATGTTATTTTTCTGCTTTTACTTACTATCATAACCATTATTTATATTGTTTGATTTTTGTAATTCTGAATCTATTCTTCCTTTTAAATCATCGAAAGTTTTCTTTTTGATCTCCATTTAATTTTTTATTTTGTAATGAATCTAATAATTTTTTAGCTTGGCTATATTCTTTTTATTTATTAATTTTTAATTTTTACTTATACTATCGTTTTATATAATTAATATAGTTATTATTTTAATTCTTTATAATTTTAAATTTTTATATCTTCTATAAAAAGCTACAGATAGAAGCATATAGTTTAATAACATACCAATATACACTCCGTATAACCTAAGATTTAATACTTTAGCAAATGAAAATATAAAAATCATCCCTATAGAATTAATTATTATTGATGATATAAATACCCAGTTTACATCACCATATCCTTGAAGACTATACTTATATACAGTTAAAGGAATATATAAAATATTTATAATAAAAGCTAAAGTCATATATTCAATAGAACTTTTAATTAATTGTTGATCATCTGTTATTAAATATGGTATATAATTTTTAAGCATTAAAAATATTATTGATAAACTTAAATAAAATATCATAGAAAGCAACAAACATCTTCTAGCTGTTACCTTAATAAGTCTAATATTTTTAGCGTTTAAATTCTCTGCTATTATTGTAAGTGAAGCCTGAGAGTATGCATATATTGGCATAGATGCAATGCCTACTATTGATAAAAGCAAGTTATATGCTGAAACTTCTAAAACTCCTATTCGTGATAAAATTGAATTTATTCCTATAATAAGTAATGTCGATTCAAGTATTTCTTCTCCCATTATTGGCATAGATAACCTTACAGTATTCTTTAAATTTTCAATTAAATTTAAATTTAAAATTTTTATAACTTCGTCTTTCCTTATAGCAATTACATATACTACAACATTTAAAACAAGAGCCAGTATTGTTCCAATTGCATTGCCCTTAATTCCAAACCTTGAAAAGCCTAATTTTCCAAATATAAGTATGTAATCAAATAATACATTAGATACTGATGCTATCATATTTCCATATAGTATATACTTTGTCCTATTCATAATTTTAAAGTAAGAGGAAAAAGTGAAAAGTATCATATTTAATCCAATAGATAGACTAAATATATTAAAGTATTCAACAGCTTGAACTAAATTTTCTCCTTTAAGTCCATATAAATATTCTATTAAAGAATATCCAAACTTTAAAGTTCCAAGAAAGAATATCAATCCAACTATAGTACTTATAAATATATTAAGCATAAAGTTATTTCTTAATTTATCATAATCATTTTCACCCTTACATCTTGAGCCAATTATATTAAATCCTACTGAAATAGAACCTAATACTCCTGTTATACTATTTACAGTAGTTGATATAATACCTACTGAAGCAAATCCCACTAAGGATACTCTTCCAATCATTGCTTCATCACATATACTAATAATCATTGATGAAAAATTATTTAGCATTAAAGATATTGCTATATTATTTATCTTTTTATATTCTATATTACTAAAAGTACTTATTAAATTTTTTATTATCATTTAAACCACCCTTCTTTTTTACTTAAAAAAGAAGGGAAAATGCAGGCGCATAAAACATATTGTCATCTCCTTTATTTAATTTATGTGTAAATTAAATATTATAAAAATAAAATCATACCTATTTGCAGTAGGGTTCTTTATTTTTCCTTATCTATAATTATATTTCACTTGAAATTTTTGTAAAGAATTTTAATGTATTATAATTTTCATATTAAAAATAATTATTATATTATAATGGTTTTTAACTAATAATATTAATTAAATGTGTATATATTTAACAAATATGATACTTTATTAAAACCTTTACTTACATTTGTTTCTATATATTCACTTAAGTTTTATAATAGTCATATAATTGAAAATTAATAGTTTTGTGTGTGAAAGGAATAATTTTTATGAGTAAACATGAATTTTTAAACATTAGAATTCCTATCGAAAAGGATAATCCCTCTATACAAAGACATGAAGAATTATGTATTAAATGTGGTCAATGTAGACGTGTCTGTGAAAATGATATTGCTGTTGGAAGACTATATGATATTGAAAGTACTGGTGATAAGGCAATATGCATTAATTGTGGTCAATGCTCTGATGTATGCCCTGCCAATTCAATAACTGAAGTATATGAATATGAAGATGTACGTGCAGCTATAAATGACCCTAAAAAGATTGTTATATTTAGTACTTCACCTTCTGTACGTGTGGCACTTGGAGAAGAATTTAATTTACCTGCTGGTTCCTTTGTTGAAGGTCAAATGGTAGCTGCACTTAGAGCTCTTGGTGCTGATTATGTATTAGATGTTGATTTTGCAGCTGATCTAACTATTATGGAGGAAGCCTCTGAACTTATTGAGCGTATAACTAAGAAAACAAAGCCATTACCTCAATTTACAAGTTGTTGTCCTGCTTGGGTTAAATTCGCTGAGACTTTTTATCCAAGTATTCTACCTAACATTTCCTCAGTAAAAAGCCCTATTGGAATGCAATCTGTTACTATCAAAACATATTTTGCAAAGGCAAAAGGAATTAATCCTAGAGATATTGTTAATGTAACCGTAACTCCATGTACTGCTAAAAAATTTGAAATTCGTCGTCCTGAAATGAATTCTTCTGCTTCTTATAATAATATTCCAGAACTTAGAGATATGGATCATATTATTACTACTAGAGAACTTGCTAAATGGATGAAAGAAGATAATATTTCTTTTGATTCATTAGCTCCAAGTAAATATGATAAGCTTATGGGTGAAGCTTCTGGTGGTGGAATTATCTTTGGAAATACTGGAGGTGTAATGGAAGCTGCCCTTCGTACAGCTTATTACTTTATTACAAATGAAAACCCTCCTGAAAAATTATTAGATTTAACTCCAGTTCGTGGACTTGAAGATATTCGTGAAGCAACAGTTAGCATTGGAGATCTATCATTAAAAGTTGCAATTGTCCATGGAACTGATAATGCAAAGACATTAATAGATAAATTAAATGCTTCTGAAGTTTCTTATGATTTTGTTGAAGTTATGACTTGTCGTGGTGGTTGCATAGGTGGAGGTGGACAACCTAAGAGCGCTATCCCTATGGTTGATAATATTCGTTCTAAAAGAATTCATGCTTTATATAATAGAGATGAGCATAAGTCTATAAGATCAAGTTATGAAAACCCTGATATAAAGCGCGTTTATGAAGAGTTTTATGGTGAACCACTTAGTGACCTTGCTAAAGAATTACTTCATACAACTTATACTGATAGAAGTGATACTTTAGGTCCAAAGGGAATGGTCTGTGAAAGACTTTCTAACTATACACCAACTATAAACAACGATGTATCTACTAGTACATCTAAGAATGGTTCTAATGGTTCTAAGAAGAGCTATAAGTGTTCTATTTGTGGATATATTTATGTTGGTGATGAAATTCCTGATGATTATAAATGTCCAATTTGCGGTGCTAGCAAGGACGCCTTTGTTCTTTTGAACGACAACAATTCTACTGAAGATACTACTTCTGATGAAGATAATGATTCTAATAGAACTAAAAAAAGGTATAGATGTTCTATCTGCGGATACATTTATATTGGTGATGATATCCCCGATAATTATATATGCCCTGTTTGCGGTGCCAGTAAGGATGCCTTTGTTCTTTTAGAAGATAATAATTCTAATAAAGATACTGCTTCCAGTGAAACTAAGAAAAGTTATAAGTGTTCTGTCTGTGGATATATTTATGTTGGTGATGAAATTCCTGATAATTATACATGCCCTGTTTGTGGTTCTAGTAAGGAGGTCTTTGTTCCTATTGAAGAGTAATGTGAAGTAAAACTTTTATATTTATTCTTAATAATTTTATTGCAATATTATAAAAAAGTACTGTATAGAGAAAATCTATACAGTACTTTATTTTAAATAATAACTAATAAAATTTTATTCCTTTAAATTATAATATCCTAAAATAGTTAAGATTTTATAATTTAAATTTTATTATTCTATCTCATTATTAAGAAACTTCTTCTTCACTTAATAACCCTTTATTTCCTACTTTATCCTTAACTAAATTTAAACACATACCTATACCTACTCCAAATAAAGCTGGAAGTACCCATCCTAATCCTCTATCATAAAATGGCAACCATTTAACCATGTTTTCAATGACTGAAATATTAATAGAAGCATTACTTAATGCATAGATAACACTTACACAAGAAGTAATTCCTATAGTTACTCCATATACTATCTGATTTCCTTTAAAGAACTTATCACACATTGCCAGCATAATTAAAACTATAGCTACAGGGTATATTGCATCAAGAACTGGAACTGATACTTTAAGAATCTTTGTAAGTCCCATATTAGCCAGTACCATACTTGATAATGAAAGAACTCTAACCCAAGTTTTATAACTTACCTTTGAGCTTAACGTTACAAAATATTGACTACATGAAGTTATAAGTCCAACGCAAGTTGTAAGACAAGCTAATGTAAAGATTACTGCAAGAAGTACAGCTCCTGCGTCACCAAAGATATATAACATTACATTTGCAAGGGTTTGTGCTCCATTTTCAGTTCCGCCAAATCTTCCACCACTTGTTGCTCCTAAGTGGGCTAACATTGAATAGATTATAATTAATAATCCTCCTGCAAATATTCCTGCCTTTACTGAATTCTTAACTACTGCCTGTTCACCCTTAATTCCTTTAGATTTTATTACAAGTGATATAACGATACCGAAATTTAAAGCTGCAATTGTATCCATAGTCATATACCCATCTAAAAATCCACTTATAAAAGGTGAATCTATATAACTTCCTGTTACCTCTCCATAAGAACCTAATGGCTTAAAAACACTAGCTATAAAAATTGCTGAAATTAAGATTAATAAAGTTGGTGTTAAAATTTTACCCATACGATCAACTAACTTAGATGGAGTTAAACAAAGCCAGTATGCTACTAAGAAAAATACAAATGTATATATGAATAATGCTAATCCATGTGATATTAATCCTTCTGGTAGAAATGGTCTTACGGCCATTTCAAAAGGTAAACTTCCTGCCCTTGGAATTCCAAGCCCTGGTCCAATTGAAAGGTATATAAGAACTGTGAATACAGTTGCAAATAGAGGATGAACCCTACTTGCTAAGTTGTGAAGTCCTGAAGATTTTGCTACTGCAATAACTCCTAGAATAGGAAACCCAACTGCTGTAATAAAGAATCCTATCATAGTGACCCATGTTGCATTTCCTGCTGCTTGCCCTAAAAAAGGTGGAAAAATTAGATTTCCAGCTCCGAAAAATAATGAAAAAAGCATTAAGCTTACAAGTACTAAATCTTTTCTTGATAAATTATTCATTTTAAAATTCCCCCAATTAATCATTTTACTTTTTAAATCATTCCAGTTTTATGTCTCCCTCTATGTCCATATAAATGCCCCCTTTTTTTCTATTAATTTATGTAGTAACGCTAAACTACAATGTGGTATAAGTTATATACATTTTTTATAAGGATTTATCTAAGCACTTATTATTAAATTCTTAAAGTATAGCACTCTTAAAATCCCTAAAAAAATAAAAAAATCCCCGTCCCTATAAAAGGGACGAGGTCTAATCGCGTTACCACCCTAATTCTATAAACAAATTATTATAATAAAACTTAATTTAATATATAAATTAAGTATGTTTATAGCACCTTAACTACGTACATCTTAATACGCCTTTCCTGTAACGGTGAAAATCCGATAAAGCTTACTAAAAAATATTTTCAGCTTTACTTCTCAGAGATGATTTTCGGAAATACATTGAACATTGGCTTACAGCAAAATGCCAACTCTCTGTAGAACAATAATATACTTACTTTTTCTCGTCATAGAATTTAATTTTGGTCTTCATTAAATTTTATTATATTTTATACCACTGTTTTTAAATTGTCAATTGTTTTCCAAACTTTTTTTATTTAGTTATTATTCTAAAAAATTTTTCGTCTATTTTTTATATAAATATATTTATTTATATAAAAATATTTGCTTATAAAATATTATTCTTTTCCAAAAAATCTATATCCTCAAGTATTTTTTCAAAATCATCATCCTTTATTATATGATTATCCTCAGAAAATACTATACCTCGCTTAAAAACTCCTTTTATATATCCGAATTCGTGTGTAGAACATATTATTGTTTTTCCACTCTCATTAAGCTTTATTAATAATTCTCTTATGAATTTTTTCCCTTTAGGATCTATTTCATTTAGTGGTTCATCTAATACAAGAATTTCTGGATTTAAAGAAAGCACACTAGCAATTGCAACTCTTTTCTTTTCTCCTCCACTTAAATTATATGGTTCTCTATCTTTAAGGTCTTTTATATTTAATAATTCTAAACAATCATTAACTCTGCTTTGTACTTGCTCTTCCCTTAGTCCCATTTGTCTTGGCCCAAAAGCCACTTCATCATATACTGTTGAGCAGAAAAGCTGAGCATTAGAATTTTGAAATATAAATCCAATTCTTTTATGAAAACTTTTTGAAAAGGTAGTATCATTTAATTTCTTTTCTGTAATATCATCATCATCAAATATATATTTTCCTTCTTCTAGATTTAAAATACCATTTAAAATTTTCAATAATGTAGACTTACCACAACCATTAGGCCCAATTAAAGCTACTGATTCTCCCTCTTTTATTTCAATATTTATATCTCTAAGTGCAATCTTATCCTTATAGGAAAAATATACATTTTCTAATTTTATCATAAAACTTCATCCTTCTCTTTAGTTACTTTTTTCTATTTATACTATAAAAAATACTACTACCATTAATACGCTAACAAATAAATATATTGCATCTGCTACTGTAAATTTTAATTTTGAATATACTACATATTCTCCTGTAAAGCCCCTACATTCCATAGCTGAATACATCTCTTCACCCATTGTTTTTGATTTTAGAAATAAATTCCCTATAATTCTTGATAATGAATTTCTTTTTTCTTTATTTTTCCCAACAGATTTTAATTTTAATGCATATAACATCTTAAGTGAAAAATCTCCTAATACATATATATATTTTATAGTTATATCAAATACTAATATAAACATATCTGGAATAAAAAATATTTTAAGTGCTTTAGTTATATCACTCCATTTTGTTGTATATGAAAGTGTATTAACAAGCACTACTGTTATATATACTTTTAAAATTAACATTATACTACTTTGTGTGTTTCCCATAAAAAATATAGATGGCAATAACATTATTAGGGTAATTACAGGAACTATTAAGCTCACTACTAATATCTTTTTTATTGCAATTCCATCTAAAAGGCATAAATATACTAATGAGTATGCTAACATAAAATATACAAAATCCATGTTCTTAGATAGTGATAAAAATATAATTAATCCTATAGTAGATGATAATTTTACAAGTGGATTTATTTTATATATTAATACATCTGAACTATTATTCTCTCTTCGTATCTTAGAAAGTATTGTTATAATTCCAACTATACTTTTATCTAAAAACTTTTCTTTATCTCTAACCGGTTCATAATCATCCTTCTTTAATAACCATTCACTAACTTCCATAATCTATAGATTCTAAAAAATATATAACTATTTTTAGAATCTCAATTCACCTCTTTTATACTTATTAATAACCTTCAGCATATATAATAATAAATCATAGAAAAGCTAAGTGTTTACTTTAACCTTTCTATGATTTATTTGATATTTTTATTCTTTCTTAAGACTTGCAATTACTTTAAATAATATTATAAGTACTGCTACTCCTATTACTGCCGATAATATATATCCTGTAACAGACCCCAATCCACTAAATCCATATCCATCTCCAAGAGCATGATATGAAAAACCTGAATTCATTCCCTTAGGAATATATCCAATTAAATCCTTTACTTCATCAGCGCCCCATTCACCCCAAGCTGCACCTGATGTTATAAGTCCAATAGGTGTTAAGATTATCATTACAATTATAGCAATAATTGAAGATTTAAATGCTGTGTTTACGTTTTCTTCACCTGCATCATGAATCATTTCTGGTGATACTTTTTTAATATAAGCATAGACTCCTACCGTAACAGCCCCTTCAAGTAATCCAATTAAAAGATGTGTTGATACCATAGCTGGTATTGATACGCCTAATGAATATGGACAATATAAAGGTTGTCCTAGTGAATTTTTAAATAATAAAGGTTGTATTCCAAATTCTATTGCTGCACATAACGCTGCTATATTTAATCCTAAATAGCTTCCAAGAAAAACTGCTACATACTCTCCCTTATCACTTTTAAATTTTGATTTTAAAAATGTATAAGTATAATAACCAACAATAGGCATAATAAAGGCCATGTTAAATGTATTTGCTCCATATGCAAGTATTCCACCATCACCGAAGAATAAGCATTGTATTAACAAGGCTATACTAACGGCTATGGTGGCCGATGCTGGACCTAACATTATAGCTATTAATACGGCACCAACTGCATGAGCGCTAGTTCCTCCTGGTGCTGGAACATTAAACATCATTAATAGAAATGAAAATGCTGCACAAACTCCAAGCATTGGGATTTTCTTTTTACTTAAGTTTCTCCTTACTTTACTTATAGAATGTTTCCATACCGGAATCATAACAGCTCCCATAACTGCACAAGTAGAAGGACTTAAATAATTCTCTGGTATATGCATAGTTTCTCCTCCAAACAGTATGACATATTTCTATATTATTAAATATATTTAATAATATAGATTTCCTAAGTTTATTATTAACAACTTAATTCTATATAATAATTTTTTCCTATTCAAGGATTATAGGATTCTTATGTATTAAATTAACAAATATTTAAATATAGCGTAATAAAATAAATTATATATAGACTAAACTTAAATAAAAAAGCTTAAAGTAAATATATTTACTTTAAGCTTTTTTATCTAATAAACAGTTCTTAACCAATTATTAATTTTGCTACTGATTGCCCAATTACAACTCCTATAAGACTTAAAAATAAATTTAAAAACAAATTCAGTATTCCTAAATGTATTTTTCCATTTGTAATAAGAGTAATGGATTCTAATGAAAAAGTTGAGAATGTTGTAAGACCTCCAAATACACCTGTTGTTATAAATAACTTTGCCTTTGGAGACACTAAATCTGCTAGACTAAGCTGAACAATAAATCCTATAAGTATAGCTCCTACAACATTTACTATTAGGGTTCCATATGGTATTGGATTTTTAAAGTTCCTTGTAAAAAAATCTGATATTATATATCTTGTTGCTGCTCCAATAAAGCCTCCACACCCTACTATTAATACTAGTATGCCTTTCATCAAAGCATCTCCTTCCTAATCTTTAATTATTTTTCTTTTGCTTCTCTTATATTTACTAAAAATAAAGTAGTATCCTTCTATTAGAATTTTAATAAAACTACTATTAAATTTAGTGTTTAATTTAAACATTCTTCTAATATTGCAGTTATTAAAATTACCATGTCATAAAAATATGCTGTCTTCTAAATCTGAGCCTGATATTTGTTATAAATAATACCAATTTATACTTTATTCATAAATGTATTATAAGTTTTTAAAATAAGAATATTTGATATTATAACACAAACAATATTTTAAAAAAAATATCTTTCACAAAGATTTAATATCTAATTTTTATAATTTAGTAATGTATGCATCTAATTTTAAATTTATACAAAACTTAAGAGCCTATATAAAATATATAAGCTCTTAAATTTACATAGTAATATTATGAAATTTTTCATACGTAAACTATTATATTTTGTCCAACTTTATATTATATGTTTTCTTATAACCTTGAATATATAATATAAACCCTATAGTTTTAAAATTCTAATCCCAGTAAGCTTTTTCACCTAATAACATATCATCTAGTCCCTTTAATTGTTGTTCTGGTGTAGCTTTTATAGAGAAAATACTATCAAGAACTTTAAGAATTATATATGTTGCTACGAATGAATATACTGCAACTAAAGCTGCTCCAAATAATTGAACTAAGAATTGATGTCCTCCAGCTGATACTCCATTGACTGAAGCACTTGCCAATACTCCAATTAATAAACTTCCAGTAAATCCACCCATTCCATGTACTCCCCATACATCTAATGCATCATCCCATTTCATTTTGTTTTTTAATGATATACATAATGAACATACTATAGCTGCTACTATTCCTATTATTACTGCAGCCCAAGGTTCTACATATCCTGCACAAGGTGTTATTGTTGCAAGTCCTGCTACTGATCCTGTTAAAAGATCTGTAAATGCAATCCTTCCATTTTTGATTTTTACTATTATCATCCAAGCTACCATAGCTACTGCTAATGCAACTGCTGTATTTACAAAGGCTGTTGCTGCTAATTGATTTGCTGCCAATGCTCCACCTGAATTGAATCCAAACCATCCAAACCATAGTAACCCTGTACCAATTGCAACTATAACAAGATTATTTGGATCTGTTTTTTCTCCTGGTTTCATTACTCTCTTACCAAAGAATAATACACAAGCTAAAGCTCCAAATCCTGCACTAGTATGAATTACGGTACCTCCAGCAAAGTCAACAAATCCCATTTTAGCAAGGAATCCACCTCCCCATACCCAGTGACATACAGGTATATATATTAATATTGTCCAAACTATTAAAAGCCATATATAACCTTTTATATTTATTCTACCTGCAAATGCACCTGTCATAAGTGGTGCTGTTATAACACAGAACATCAATTGGTATACAAAGAACATAAGAAATGGTATAGTTGCTCCATGCATTGCATTTGCATATACTCCTACATTCCTAAGAGCAAAGAAATCTCCTATATTTCCTATAATTCCAAAATGGTCTGCTCCAAAAGCTAATCCAAAACCACCAAAAATCCATATTACAGTCACTATTCCCATTGATATAAATGACTGCATCATAATTATTAAAACATTCTTTTTTCTTACTAGTCCACCGTAGAAAAATGCAAGGCCTGGTGTCATTAAGCACACAAGGGCAGTACATATAATCATAAAGGCAGTATCTCCATTATTAATAACGTGTCCCATCAGTGTTTACCTCCTTATTATAAGTAATATTTGTGTAAACGTACTTTCTCAGGACTCAATAATTTTATTCTACCAAGATACACATATACATATACTACTTATATATGTTATGTAAAGTAATAGTTAATCTTAATTATAAATCCACTTACATCTTAATTTGATATACTCGCATTTATATATAAGATGAATAATTTATTTTATCTCTGAAATTATAAGTAAATACTATTAGATACATATACATAACTCCTCTAAAGACTTTACTTTTTAAGTACGTTTTTCTATAGAATAAATCTATTTACCTTAATTGTAATTGACGGTTATCATTAATTTATAATCTTTTACAAAGTTAATATTTATGTTTTTTTATACTCATATAGTTCTTAAATTTTATTAAAATCACAAATTTCAACCTTCAAACTACCTATATTTAAATCAAATTTAAAATAACTTCTAATTATTTTCATTTTCTATATAATATATTAAAAAAGAGAACCACTTTTTTATGATTCTCCTCTAAAATATTATGTAATGTAATATAATTATTTATATTTATTAAATTCCACATAATTTATTATTGCAACAATTACAGCTTAATTCTTTTTTCATATATTCTATATCTGTAATTACTATATGTTTCTTTTGGTATTTTATTAAACCATCCTCTTTTATTATTTTTAATATCCTACTTATAGTTTCAGGAGTAGTCCCAGTGTATTCTGCTAAATCAATATTTGATAACTTTACAGTTATCTTAATTCCATTATCAACTTTAATTCCATAACTATTACTAAACCTTATTAAAATTGAAAACAGAGCATTTCTTTTTGTATTAAATAATAAATCCCTCATTTGAAGATAATTTTTTTGCGCCATAAGATTGTTGTAATAAAAAAAATCACGCCATATCTCTTTATCAAAATTTTCTTCTTCAAATGGAATTATTCCTATAGTACAATTACTCTTTGCTTCTGCTCTAAAAAGAGATATATGATTATTGTTATCTAGAAATTGTGGTAATAACATATTAGGCGCTTTATAATACCCTACTGTAAACTCTTTAGAGTTTGGTAATATATGAGTAAGCTTGTACTCTCCTTCAAATATTATTATTACACTATTTCTATTAATCCCCTGAGTGAATAACATTTTATTGCTAGGAATAACTATCTTTCTTTTAACTAATGGGATTAACTTTTCTACTAAATCATTCGTAAATTCTTGCATAATCATAAGAAACACTCTCTTCTTTGTTGTAGTTTTATTCTAGTTTAATTTAACAAAACATTATTTTTCATTCAAGCATTTTTTTCTTTAATTTCTTTTATTTTACATATAGTTAAGTAATTATAAACATTATTATACTTTTATTCACTTATTTTATCTTACTTTATGATTTTATCTATTATATTGTTAATCTTAATTATTTCATTATATCTATCTTCTAGCTACTAATATTTAACCATTTATGAAAAATTAATAATATTTTCTAGGAAATATGTATCTTACCTTATCTTTTTATCATCACGTCCGTATACTAATTGCCTACTCCTTAATCTCTTAATATAATTATATTAATAAATAACCACGAAAGGATTTAATATATGAAAATAACTGTTGATCATACTGATACTAAAGAAAATGAAATAATCCTTAGATGCAAACCTATTGATTCAGCACTTATATTTAATTGGTTTGTAGGGATCTGCTTTTCTTCTTTTACTTGTTTTATAGGGTGGACTAATAGCTCTTATATATTAAATATATAATCTGATACTAAAAATTTAAATGATTGACTTAAAAAATTTCAAAATAAGAACTAGTAATCTTTGGTGTGTTGGCTTATAAATATGGATGGCTTGGATAACAATAATAAAAAAGATAGTATATTTAGAACTTTTAAATCTAGATATACTATCCTTTATAATAACTTTTCTTTTAAATGTTGTATACGTATATATTAAATACTTTATATTAATGAGTTTACCACTACCTTTATTTATCTAATCAAATAACTTAATTATCTCTTCTTCACTAAGTCTCTTAAGACCTTTACCATCCATAGCCTTTCCATCCATAAGACTTTGAATTAATTCTTTCTTATCTTCCTGCATAAGTACAATTTTCTCTTCAATTGTATCCTTAGCTACAAGCTTTATTACTTCAACAGTATTCTTCTGTCCAAATCTATGAGCTCTATCTGTTGCTTGGTCTTCAATTGCTGGATTCCACCATGGATCAAAATGGATAACTAAACTTGCTGATGTTAGATTTAGCCCAACTCCACCAGCCTTTAATGAAATTAAAAATACCTTTATATCCTCATCTTCATTAAATTCTTTTACTCTCTCTACTCTATCCCTTGCAGATGTTGATCCATCTAAGTACAGATAATTTACCCCATTACCCTTAAAATCTTCTTCTATTTTCTTTAATACTGAAGTAAATTGAGAGAATAATAATATTTTCTTTCTAGATTCACTTGCTTCTTCAACCAACTCTTTTACTATATTTAATTTAGCACTCTTACCTACATAGTCTGGTATTACAAGAGATGGATCTAAGCATAACTCTCTTAATTTTGTAAGGTATGCAAATAGATTCACTTTATCTTTTGAAGTTTCTATTTTCATCTTAACCTCTTTTACATATGACTTATATATCTGCTTTTGTTTTGAGTTAAGTTCTACTAAGTATTTCTTCTCAACCTTATCTGGTAATTCATCTAAAACATCTTTTTTAAGTCTTCTTAATATAAATGGTGTTATTAATGTTTTAAGTTCACCTATATCATCATTTCCAACAAATCTTTCTCTAAACCTTTCTTTTGTAAATAAATATCCTGGCATCACAAAATCAAATATCGACCATAGTTCCATTAGATTGTTCTCTATTGGAGTTCCTGTTAGTGCAATATTACATTTTGATTTTATTTTCTTTACTGAAACTGTAGCTTGTGCTGAATGATTTTTTATATTCTGTGCTTCATCTATTATAAGATAATCAAAAATTAAATCATTATATTTCTCCTCATCATTTTTTAGAGTACCATATGTAGTTAAGATTACATCATACTTTTTATAATCATCTAATACCTTCCCCCTTGAAGCCTTACTTCCATGTACTAAGCCAAGTTTAAGTGTAGGTGCAAATCTTTCAAATTCATCTTTCCAATTATAAATTACTGATGTTGGCATAACTATAAGTGTTTTTGTTTTCTTTTGAGATAATATAAATGCTATAACTTGAATAGTCTTTCCAAGTCCCATATCATCTGCAAGTATGCCCCCAAATCCTAATGCTGTTATTTCATTAAGCCATTTAAATCCTGCTACTTGGTAATTTCTAAGTGTTGCATTTAATTTTTTGGGCACAAGTTTTCTTTTATATTCTTTGTTTAAAAGCTTCTGTACTATATCTTGAAGAACCTTACTTCCTTTTATAAATGATAAATTTCTATCCTTTAGCTTTTCTTGAAGATATAGCATTTTATTTTTATCTATTTCTATTTCATTATCAGATATTTTATCTAGTCCTAAATCCTCTATAAGATTTAAAAACTTAGCAACTCCTGGATCTTCTAAATCTAAATATGAAGTTTTATTCTTATAAAATCTTTCACCATTTTTCATTGAGTTTATAGCTTCTCCAAGTTCTTTCACTGTAAAATCATTAAAACTATATTTAAGCTTATAAAAGTTATCAAACTCATTTAATTCTGAAAAAATCTTTGATGAATCTATTAGTTTCAAAGTTTCTAACTCCTTAGAAACTTTGACTATTCCAATCTCCCTTAGCTTTAAGAATCCACTACTTAAAAGATCATATATATCTTCATCATCTCCAATAAACATAAAATCTTTGTCATTCTTAATGAATTTAAATCTTTCAAGTTCCATATCTATAAGCTTTTCTTTCATATCATCTCTTAAAAAGCTTCTATTAGATTTATCTTTAATTAAATCTATAATGTACCCAAAATAATTTAATTTAACATTGCAATATATATTATCTTTTTCTTTATAAAAATAAAATTTAGGTTTTATTAATTTCTTTTTGTATTCACTTGTATACTCATCTAATACAACTTCATTGGTTATATTTTTAAGATTTTCTAATAAAGTATTTAGACTTTCTAGCGATTTCTCATATTTTATCTCACTATTTTTTAAGAAGCTTTTATATATTGGAAGATAAGAATTTAACTGTTTCTTTCTTGGTAGATATATATTTCTATCAAAAAACATTGCTTCCCCATTAGTACTTAATAGCTCTGGGAATTTATTATGATGCTTTAATATAAATTCATTACCTTTAAGCCTAACTGTTAGCGCGACTGGAACATTACTTTTCTTAACTCTTACCTCGTAATTTATAAAATCATAATTAAATGTAATCTTTTTATTTTCATCTATTAATTTAAAAAAGTCTTTTATCTCATTTTGATACAGGGTTATATATTTACATTTTGCTCTTTGCTTATTTTCTTTTATAAATTTAATTATATCTTTATCACTATCTAAAAACTCATCTTTTATTGGGTTATAAGTAAATCCTTCATTAAATTTTATTGTTCTTTTACTGTTACTCTTTTCTATGAAGTCTTTAATGTCTACAACTAAATGAGTACCTCCTGAACCTATTCTAAACTCACACTTAAAAGAAGGTATTCTATCATTTTTGATGCATTTTATCATTATATCTAAATTTAAAAACCTCTTACTTTCTAAATCTTTTTTTGTTTTCTCTAGAATCTTATCATCTGAATTTTTATTTTCTACCTTTTTTTCTTCTACACTATTATTCTTACTTTTTATTTTTTTCTTTGCTGCATTATAAAATGTATATGTAGTTCCAACTATGTGCTTGCATACATAATTTCTTATTTGCCTTCTATTCTCTTCAAAGGTCTCACAAGTACATTTAGTGTCAATTATCCTATCTGTTTTAATATCAATCTTTATATGAGTACTATATGCCTTGCTTTTATTATCATTTAAAACTTTTCCATAGATGTGATAAACTCCATTAATGCTTTTACCTGCTAGATCTTTTATAAAAGATTCTTTTGATAACTTCTCTCCTTGAGTTTTTGTAAATGATGAACTAATCCTTAGTATATTATCTTTTGCTAATTCTAAATTCAAAGGATTCACCCCCTCTTATTTTCTAAAGATATTCTATCATAGTTTATGAAAAATAAAGAAGTTGTATATTAAAATTTATACAACTTCCTTTTTAAATTTATTTTACTATCTAATTCTCTTGAATCAATATCCTTTACAAATGGGAACTTGTCTAATTCCTTCTTTAACTTCTCATCTATTGATAAAAACTTTAATGCTAAATGAATATGTTCATTAGAACTTCTACTTTATAATATAAGTTTCCTAACAAAATCATTTGCTGGATGATTCTTTATAACTTCTGGTTTATTAAACTGTACAATTTCCCCTTTATCCATAACTAATACTCTAGTTCCAAGCTTCAATGCTTCTTTAATATCGTGAGTTATAAAAATTATAGTAACACCTAACTCTTTATGAATTCTAATAATTTCATCTTGTAGCTGCTTTCTTGTTATTTCATCTACTGCACCAAAAGGCTCATCCATTAATAATATATCAGGTCCTGCAGCTAGCGATCTTGCAATACCAACTCTTTGCTTTTGACCTCCTGATAATTGATCTGGATATCTCTTTAAAATACCTTCTTCTAGTCCCACTATTTTAATTAATTTTAAGACAGACTCTTTTATTTTATCCTTATTTTTTTTATTAATTAAATCTGGAACATATGATATGTTTTTTTCCACTGTCATATGAGGAAATAAAGCAGTTCCTTGTATTGAGTAGCCAATCTTCCTTCTAAGCTCTATTAAATTCTCATTCTTTATATTATTTCCATTTATAAATATATCACCTTTATCAGGAACATTAAGTCCATTAATCATTTTTAATACTGTTGTTTTTCCGCAACCAGAGCTTCCTATTACAGTAATAAATTCTCCTTTATTAATATTAAGATTAAAATCATCAAGAATTATCTTATCATCATACTTCTTCTTAATATTTTTCATTTCTATAATTACCTTATTACTCATAATAATCCTCCTATTTTAATAAGCCTTTTTCAGTTAAAAACTCTTTAGCAACTGCCTTTGGCTCCTTCCCCTCTACTTCTACTTCATAGTTTAATTTAGACATTTCTTTATTATCTAGTTTATTATTTAATTCTAATAAAACTTCTTTTATCTCTGGATGCTTGTCTATCACTTCTTCTCTAACTACATTGCCACACATATAAGATGGATAGAAATTTTTATCATCTTCAAGTACAACTATATCAGATGTATTTAATTGACCATCTGTTGTAAATATATTCATAACATCAATATCTTTATTTTTTACGGCATTATACTTAAGTCCTATATCTAAATCCACATTTTTCTTAAATTTAAGCCCATAAGCTTTACTTAAAGCATCAAATCCATCTTCTCTTTCATAAAAATCATATTCAGCTCCAAAGACTAAATTCTTAGAATATTTGGCTAAATCAGAATATGTTTTTATATTATACTTATCTGAAATCTCTTTTCTTATTGCTAAACCATAAGTATTGTTAAATCCATACATTCCTACCCACTGAAATTTATAATTTTTATTATATTCTTTTTGCAATTCTTTAAACATGGATTCATTATATATCCCTTTCTTATTTAAAACATTATTCCATGCCGTTCCTGTATACTCTGGGTATATATCGAATTCTCCCTTTTCCATTGCTGGCTGAATATTGGATGTTCCACCTCCAACTCCTTGAGTTAATTCAACCTTTAAACCTGTTTTATTTTCAATTAAGCTACTCATCATTTCGCCAATAATATATTGTTCAGTCATTGGTTTTGTTGCAATTTTTATAGTATCTTTTTCAGCTTTAATATTTAATACTGAAGTGATTATAATTCCTAGTATTAATATAGAAGATATAATATAAATTACTTTTCTTTTAACCTTATATTTTTTATTATTTTTTCTATTTAAAGACTTTTCTATAATTCCAAGTATTGTGTCTAATACTAATGCGAGTACTGCAATTAATATACTACCAGCCATAGTCATAACTTCATTATTTGTTGTGATACCTCTATATATTGCTACACCAAGACCACCTGCACCAATAAATGAAGCAATACCAGTTAAAGCTATTGTCATAACTACCATATTCCTTAATCCAGACATGATTACTGGAACTGATAATGGTAATTTTACTTTATACAATATTTGAAACTTAGTACTTCCCATCCCTTCTGCCGCCTCAATAATAGATGGATCTATATTTTTAATTCCAGTATAAGTACTTCTAACCATTGGTAGTAATCCATATATAGTTAATGCAATAATAGCAGTAGTATTTCCTATTCCTGAAAATGGAATCAAAAATCCTAATAATGAAATAGATGGTATTGTATAAATGAAATTTACTACTCCCAAAACAAAACTAGATGATTTTTCATACTGACTAATTATTACTCCTAAAATAAGTCCTAAAATTGCTGCAATAATAATAGCTGTCATTGAAATTTCTAAATGTTGAATAGTTAAGTCAATGAAAAAATCTTTTCTATCAATATACATATCTAATATTTGGTGAATCATTCTTTTCCCCCTCGTATTTAATTAATTTTGCTTAACAAATACTTTATATAATATTCCTTAATATAATTATAGATTTCATGCTCTATCATATATATCCACTTTTAATACATTGTTATGCACAACTTTGCTCAAACTTTTACACATGTAATTCACTAATCTAAAACAAAAACACCTCCTTTTCAATCATAATATTATGATAATATCACAATATTATGATGAAATTTTGAATAATTAAAAATTATTATTTATCAATAATATATTCTATTTAATATAAGTAATCCGAAAATACTTTCCTCAAAAAGAAATTTATTAAGTATTAACTGATGTTAAAAAATTTAAAGTTGATTTATAAAATTACTATATTATTTTTTAGTCCTATACCTAAACCTAAGCTATATCTTATTCATTAAACAAAAGAGATGCTTATAATTCTCCATAAGCATCTCTTCTGTTGATATATTCTATTTTAATAATTTAAATATTTACTAATTTAACCTCTTTATTTTTTATAACTAATACTATCTTACCTAATTATTCTGTATTTCTTTCTAATACATTTGCACCCAAAACTATATCTTTTATTTATAATTCTAATATTTTCAAAATATCTTTTGGCTCATTTAGATTATAATCTGCTTCTATTTCTGAAGTATCATAGGCACCCCATACGGCTAGTCCAAAATCCATTCCAGCAGACTTTGCCGCTTTGTAATCTGCAATAGTATCACCTATGTACAATGAATCTTTTGGATCTATATCTAATATCTCTACAGCTTTTAATAATGGTTCTGGATGAGGTTTATGATTATCTGTATCATCTGCCAAAACAACACTTTTCATATATCCTTGTAATCCTGTCTTAAAGAAATCTATTTCATATTGAGACTTCATCTTTGAACTTGATATTCCACATAATATTCCATTATCATCTAAAGATTTTATAACTTCATGGAACCCATCATATAGCTTTGCTCCATCTTTATATTCATTTACATACTTTACCCACTTATCATAAGATTTTTCTATATCTTTAAATCCTAATAATTTTAAAGTCTTTTTACCTGCATATGCTCTATATTTTAATAAATCATCATATTCTATATCTTTACCTAACTCTTCTTTGATTAGATTTTGCAGAGGAATTATATTCATTTCCTCTGTATCTAACATAGTTCCATCTAAATCAAATATTATACACTTATATCTTTTCATAACTTACTCCCTCTATTCTCTTTTAATCAATAGCATATCTAATACCCATATATTATTTACCTTAACTCAATTATCTTTAAAATATTTAAACAATATATAATACAAGCCTATCATCTAATGTTAAAAATTTCAATTAATATAAAAAAGAAGGCATTATTTTCATTATGCCTTCTTTTTTCATCCAAAGTTTAAAGTATTATTTTAAACTTTTTACTTTATAAGATCTATTATCTCATCTATCTTCTTTGCACCAAAATAAATCTTTTCATCATTTATAATTACAGCTGGTACACTCATTACTTTAAATTTATCCTTTATGTCTTTATATCCTGAAATATCAAGCATTTCAGCTTCTACATTCTTATTTTCTATAGCTATTCTTTGTGATGATACTACAACATCTGGACATAGATGACATGATAATGATACGCAAACTTTAATGTTTGTTTTCTTTTCTATACCTTTAATTGCTTCTAATATATCACTTGAAATTTGTTGCCCTGGTCCACCTAAATTGTATATAGCTAATATAAATGAATTTAGTTCATGTCCACCGGGTACTCCATGGAACTTAACTCCACTATAATTTTTATCATTATCCAAAAGTGCAACTACAGGGTACTTATCTGTATTTATCTTATCTTGAATTTCTAAATTTTCACCCTTAGTATAAATCTCTGCACTTACCTTTTCTCCAAGGTCTGATATATCTAATACTAAATCTCTAAGTTCTATAGACTTAGCATTACTTTCATCTACTATAGATACAAGAGTAACTTCTTTTTCTAATCTATCTAATATACCCTTTAATTGAGTTCTTAAAGCATCATTTAAAAGTTTGCTCTTTCTTGAAACATTATCTAAATTCTCATTTGTTACTACTTCCTTCTCAGCTTTTTTATGAACTATATACTCTTCATCTTTTATACCAAGTCTTTCTTTAAGTTCAATAACATATCTTTCAGCTGTAGTTGCAGCAATCGCTCCATCTGAAACAGCAGTAACTATTTGTCTTAATTGCTTTGGTCTTAAATCTCCTGCTACATAAACACCAGGTACATTAGTTTCCATATTTTCATTAGTCATTATGTATCCAAATCTGTCTAGCTCTAAAATCCCCTTAAATAAATCACTTTGAGGTGCATATCCTACAAATACAAATACTCCAAAGGCTCCATCTTCTTTTTTAGCATTATACTCAAAGGTTTTGCTAGTTACATTATCAATAAATCTAGCATAGTTAACCATTTCATCACCTTTAACTTCAAGTACTTCTGTATTAAATTTAACTTCTATCTTAGGATGTGAAAGCACCTTATCTGCAATTGATTTAGCACATGTAAACTCTGGCTCTCTTGCAATTACTGTTACTTTAGTTGCATATTTAGTTAAGAATATTGCTTCTTCTGCTGCTGCAAAACCAGCTCCAATTACAAACACCTCTAACCCTTCAAAGAACTGTCCATCACAAGTTGAACAATATGCTACTCCTCTACCTGTAAACTCTTTTTCACCTTTAAATCCAAGCTTTCTAGGAGAAGCTCCTGTAGCTACAACTACTGCTCTACCTTTTAATTCACCCTTATCAGTCTTTAAAATCTTAACATTGCCCTTTAATTCTACCTCTGTAACTTCAGCAGAAATAAAGTTTACTCCAAAGTCCTCTGCTTGATTTCTCATCTCTTGCATAAGCTTTGGTCCATTACTATCTCTAGCCCCTGGATAATTAGATATCTCATAAGTTTTATTTACTTGACCTCCAAGCTCTTCCTTTTCTATGATTAGCGTATTTAATTTAGCTCTACCTGCATATATCCCTGTTGAAAGTCCTGCTGGCCCTCCACCTATTACTAATAAATCATATATTTTTTCCATACGTACCTCCCAAATTTCATTACATTTCATCACTTTCAAAATATCATTAAAATTTTAACTCATAGAATCTTAATGTTAATTTGAAGAAAAAGATGAATTAATATTTTAAGTAATCATATCAATTCATCTTTTCATAACTAAGTATTTAAACTAATTTTAATTATCTATTATAGTTTTATAACTAAATTTACTATTAATCTTCTATTATAGCTTTCCCACTAAATCTAAGCTTGGTGTTAATGTTTCTTCACCTGGTTGCCATTTAGCTGGACAAACTTGATCTCCGTGTTCTGCAACAAATTGAGCTGCTTGAACCTTTCTTAATAATTCATCAGCACTTCTTCCAATACCTAAATCATGTATCTCGTAAGCCTTGATTTCTCCTTCTGGATTAATAACGAATGATCCTCTTAATGCTAGACCTTCTTCTTCAATCATAACTTCAAAATCTCTTGCTAATTTTCCTGTTGGATCTGCAAGCATTGGATACTTAATCTTTCCAATTGTTTCTGAAGCATCAGCCCATGCTTTATGAACGAAATGAGTATCTGCTGATACTGAGTAAACCTCGCAGCCTATTTCTTTAAACTTTTCATAGTTATCTGCTAATTCTCCAAGTTCTGTTGGACATACAAATGTAAAGTCTGCTGGATAGAATACAAATACTGACCAGTGTCCCTTTAATGATTCTGATGTTACCTCTCTGAAATCTCCATTGTGGTATGCTTGTACTTTAAACTCTGAAACTTTTTTATTTATTAATGACATTTTAAATTCCTCCTTGATATTTATTATCAAGTGATATTTCCTATCACTTATCTCTTGTAATTAATAATAATTATTATTTAGTAATTTGTCAACAACTTTTTGAATTAATTTTTATCTTAATAAAAAAGATAGGTTATCTTAACATATAACCTATCCTTTATTGATCCTACCTTTAAATTTTAAGATATTCTTATAAATTAATAAAACTCTCTAACCTTCAAAGCTATTAGCTTTTTAAATCTAAAAAATCACTTTAGATTTATTATTTAATTAAATCTAGTGAATTCTCCTCTTCTATATTAAAATAACTATCTATATCTTCAATTTCATTAGGCCATTTTATCTCATCTAATACCCAGTGTTTTTCATCTCTTTTAAATCTCCAAAATTGCTCATACCTTTTATGCTTAGATTTATTCCCATCTATAATTGAATTCGTTTTTTCATTTATTGTATAATCTACCATTGAACATTTTATATTAACCCAAATCATATCTTCAAATCTATCTTTAGAATTTAATGCTCCAATAGGTATAACTTCTAATAGCTCTATATCTTTTAATATATTTTTTTCTTCTCTTACTTTCATCCATTCTGTTTTTGTTTTATGAAGTGTATAAAGTTTTTTACTCATATACTCTCTTGCTATATCTTGATTTCTTTTAGTCCAGGCCTCTTGAACAAGATAAAAGGCTGTTGTTATATCATTTGAAATATCATTGTATTCCCAACCTAAATCATATTTTTTAAACTCTTTAATAGCTGATAAAAATCCATCTTTTTTTCTCTTTAAAATTATTTTACGTTTTACTTTTTCAAAACCTCCTACAAAGGTAAAAATACCAAGTGCTCCTGATATAATCTGTGATTCTACACTCGCACCTGAAGAACCTCCTCTGCCTGATGAGCCCCCAGACCTTCCTCCAGATCCTCCTCCAGCGCCACCACCACCTCCGCCTGATCCTCCCCCAGCTATTGGGAAAGCAGAAGTCGTTGGAAGAATTAAAATAACCACTATTAAAATTTTTATAATTTTCTTATAATGCTTTTTCATTTAGAATTTCTCCTATCTTCTTCTAGCTTCCTGATGATGAAGCAGCAGCTGCTCCTGCTGCTGCAGCTGCACTTGCTGCTGCTATTTCAATAGCTATTTGTATTGTTAAAGCTACATTATTAGTAGTATCTATTAATCTTTGTTTATCTGTGTCAGTTAACTTGTCAACATAATATGAAGCAACAAGGCCTGTAGCTATCATATTTCTAATAGTTGAACCTAATGTAAAACTTCCAAATCCCTTTTCAGATTTTATTCTTTCATTAACTTCTCTTACTTCTTTTGCGAAAGTATTAGGATCATCTGCTATAACCGCTGCTATTCCTAAGATTGGTAATGAATAATATCTTAACGGTACTCTATTATCCCTTAGTGCTTCATCTACTTTAACAATCCTACTAACTTTTTCATCCACACTTCCACTAAATAGAGGTAATATATGTGATAAACTTTGTGTATTATTGCCTATTCCAAATCCATTATCTCTTAAAGCTTTATAACATTCTTCTATTTCATTTAAAGTTAATTCCATATTTCCAGAAGTCGTTGCAATCATAGCTGCAGCTGATATATCTTCTTGACCTGTTAAAAATCTATGATTCTTTTTCATATAATCATAAACCATTCTAGTATTTCTTACTGCCTCATCAATATTCACTCTATATCTTGCATTAAATATTACAATAGAAGATAAAATTAAATACTGATTTGTAAAGAAATGATTTTTTAACCTTTCATTAATAGTCATAAGTTCTTTAAAGCTACCTTCCATATCACTTTCAAGAGATATGGTAATTGCAGTAGTTAACAAATTATTTCCTCTAAAGTTTGATAACATAGATGTATTGTCCTTAATAATTTTTATAGCCTCATTAATTCTAGTAGCATCTGCATTTTTACCCTTTAATGTTAATGATAAAGCATTACACTTTCTAAAAGAATTTCCTGTAAATATTCCGCCTGCATTATCTAGCTCCATGCTATTATTTACTAATAATTGAACCTTCTCATAATTCATAATAAACACCCCTTAAAAGTTTTAATTAAATATATTATATAGTATATTATACCTTATTTCAAGTTTTTTAATACATTAATTCTAAAAAATGTTAATATTATTAAATCTTGCAATATATTATACTCATAATATTTACTTTAGCATTTCTGAAAATAAAAAAGATTAATTAAGAATTTAGATTTAACCAATCCTTAATTAATCATTTTTTCTTTTTATCTAAATGAATTCTCCATTTTCATATTGCTTTTTCCCAAGAAATATACTAAATCCAATAAATAAAACTATTACTACTAATAAAAATGCTAAGTCATTATTATTAAAATTATTAGCTAAATCAATTAATCTTTTTTGAGGTAACAAACCTCTTAAAAACTCCATTACATTATTGCTATCTACAATATTTACAATACATCCTCCTAAAAGGCATGTAATCATAGCTATTGCAGAACCACCCATTGTTACAGCTACTTTATTTTTGCAAAGAGTAGAAATTAATATAGCAAAACTACTACTTAATATTCCAACTAATACTATTAATAAAGACATTAGCCCATAGCTAACACTTAATTTAACATTTAATACATTTAGTACAAGTAATGTTAATATTACTGTAGGTAGTGTTAGAGTTAACATTGAATACAAAATCTGTCCTATCATATACTGAAAATAAGAAAGTTTTCCATGAAGTACCCTTACATAAACACCATTTTCTCTATCTGTTAGGAAATTATCCATAACCATTAAAGAACCAAAGAATAAGAACATTATTAAGAACCCTATTATTTTTCCTTCAACAGTTTGGCTCTCCTCACTTCCCTCATAAACTTCACCTCTTAAACTAGCTTCTAATGATAGTTTAATATCTTTATTTCCATAACTAATTACCTTTGGCTCACCACTTCTAAAATCTATTTCAGCTAAATAAACTCCTTTTATAAGATCCGTAGTACTTGGTTCTTTATCCAAAAATACTGGATTTATATTAGAATTCTCCTCCATTGATTCTTTCATCATAGTCTCTTGCTGCATATCAGCTCCAACTATTGCAAGTTTACCTTTTATATCATCAATTTGACCAAAATAAACTCCAAAATACACTACAATTGGTAATATTATAATTACTATAAATAATATAATCTTTTCTTTAATAATTCTCTGCAAATTATTTTTAACTACTAATAATATATTTCTCATTTAATTTCTCCCTTTCTATAAATATTTTTCAGTTTTAAATGTTCTAGTGCAAATCCCTATAAATATTATTGCTAAAAATATATTTACACCTATTGTTATAAAAAGTAAGAAATTATTATTATCATAAATACTATTTAGTAATCCATCCATTAACCATTTTACTGGTGATATCTTTGATAAAGCTGCTGGGAATTCTCCTAATGATTCTAAAGAAATGAAAGCGCCTCCAAGTACACATAAAAAAACTTGTAGCATATTAAAAATCATATTAATCGGTCCAACATCATCTAATATTGTGCATAATAGAATACCTAATGCATTTGACATAAGTGATAAAGCAACAAAGGATAGAAAAATTATAAACTCATTTCCATTATAATTTATACTAAATAATACTTTAAAAAGTATCATTGATACTCCAGCACCTACTCCACTAAATATTGTTCCAGTAATTATTTGAGATAAATATATACCTATATTACTAATTGGAGTAAATATTAGTCTTAAATTACCTTCCTTTATAGGTTTGTCCATAAAGTTATATACACTAGCAAGTCCTGCCCCTGAGAATATAAATATCATCATACTAATTGAATAATACTGATATGACGTTACTTCTCCCCCAAAGTTATTTTGAGTTAAATACCCTATTATTGAAGTCAATAGTACTGGGTAAATAAAGTATGTCAATATCATAACTGGAGTCTTGACCATTAATTTAAATTCAAACTTCACCATATTAAGTAAATTCATAACGTCCTCCTAATCTCTTAAAGTTCTACCTGTTAGATTCAGGAAGACAGTTTCTAAATTTTGCTCTTCAGTAACTATATTTTTTATTTTTACATCATTCTCTATAAGCTTTAGAATTATTTTATCTAGGTTATTAGACTCCTTTAAGGTACTTACCCTTAAACATTCTTTACACTCTACCTTTTCTACTCCTTTAACTGATAGTAATATATCCTTATCTATTTCATCTACCTCAGTTGCAGAAATGTTATAAACAACCTGTTCTTCCATTTGACCTTTTAATTCTTCTAATGTTCCTTCTGCTATAATTTGCCCATTATCAATTATTAAAGCCCTATCACTTATAGCCTCTACTTCTTCCATATAGTGAGTAGTATATATTATTGTTGTTCCACTCTTTCTTAACTCTTTAATTGATTCTAAAATATGATTTCTTGATTGTGGATCTATCCCAACTGTAGGCTCATCTAAAATTAGTAGCTCAGGATTATGCGCTAAAGCACAAGCTATATTTAACCTTCTCTTCATTCCTCCAGAATACGTCTTAGGTAAATCATTAGCTCTATCTAAAAGTCCAACCATTTCTAATGCTTTCTCAGATTGAGTTTTTAGCTTCTCTCCTTTTAATCCATAAAAACTTCCAAAGTATTTTACATTTTCTAAAGCTGATAAGTTTTCAAATATAGCTAAGCTTTGAGGAACTATTCCTAACTTGCTTTTATATTCTTTTTTATTTTTCAATATATCTTTTCCCATAAATTTCATTTCACCATCTGATGCCTTAAGAGCTGTGGAGAGTATATTTATTGTAGTACTCTTTCCTGCTCCATTTGGCCCTAAGAACCCTAAAATTTCTCCCTTATTTACAGAAAATGAAATTCCTTTAACCACCTCGTTATGACCATACTTTTTCTTTAAATTGCTAACCTCTAATATCTTCATAAATTTCCCCTTTATATTTTTCTACATTTCATACCATTGACTATATCTTCACAAGTATCCTTTAACATCCCAATAATTTTTTCATCTGTTAGTTCTGATGCAAAAGCTTCATTTGTAGCCATTATTGATAATCCAACTTGAAAAGCTTCTAACTTAGTTAAAAGCATTTTAAGTTCTTCTTCTGAAAAATTTTTAAGTTCTGGATCTTTTTTCATTTCCTCAATAATTATTGGCATCATATTTTCATTATAGACCTCTAAATAGTTACTTTCTTTTAATAAAATATCCTTAAAAATTGTGCTATAATTCTTAGCAAATTTTATACTAGCTATCCCTATGTCAAAAAATGCATCTCCCGTATTTTCTTCTACTATCATATCAGTACTAATTTCTTGTACTTTTGAAATTACAGCCATTTTCAATTCATCTAATTCGTTAAAGTTTACATATATAGGTGCAATTGAGCTTTTTAACTTTGAAGCAACTTTTCTTATAGTTATACTATCCATACCTTCCTCTCTAGCAATTTCAAATGCAGCATCTATAATTTGTTCTTTAGAAAATTTGTTTTTTGGTGGCATTTTTATTACCTCTTTTCTTATAGTACATTATATATCGATAGATATATATCGATAGATATATATAATTTTACATCATGCTTACATATATTGTAAATATATTTTTATAATAAATTTTATATAAGAAAACCGTACCTATATATGGTACGGTTCTTAGTTAAAATCTATTTATTATCCTACTTTATTTTTATTATCTGTGAATTTTTATAATTATCTAATGGAAGTCCATGATCTCCATAGTTAAGCTCTATATTTTTCTTTTTATCTACACCATCAAATATAGCAACATAACCATCATCCACTTTTGATATAGTATAGCTATTACAATACCTATTAAAATTTTGCTCACCTTCATTATCATAGGTGGATAAAGCTAAACTATCAAATATTGCTAATGGCTCATACTCGCTTTTAAAATAAAATTCAAGTTTATCTCCTTGCCACTCAATTTTATAAAATTCACCTTTTAATCCATTCTGTGATTTTATTATTTTAGGATACTTGATATTACCTTTCTGTCCACTCTCAATCTTAACTGTATCATCATTACCTGTCCATTCTAATGATTCTTTAGTATCAGATAAAATAACATTTATAGACTTAGCCTCTCTTACTACATCAGCTGTTAACTCTGGGAAGTCCATATTATCACCATATGTTCTAGTATATATCTTTCCATCTACTTCTATATAATATTTTGGTCCCCATGAATCATAAATATACTTTATATCTTCACCTGAAAAAGTAAGTTCACTTCCCATTGCATTTGATTCTAAACTCTTAATTTTTGTTTTATCATTAATTGATTTATTTATCACTATATTATATTTATCCTTAAACGCTGAAGAGAAATCCACTTTTGCATCAAAATTTAAATCTAATTCAACTTCTTTAAAATCCTCAGATAACTTTTGTATATTAAGTGTCAAATCTCCTTGCTTAGGATAAGTATCTCCATTTAAGTCTTCTGTGTAATTTAATATCATAGTATAATCATTAAGATAATAGCTATCTTCACTTGAAGAACTATAAATTCCTGCTTTTCTTTTATCCATATTTACTCTTAACATAAAATTATCTTGTTTTGCTTTTTTCTTTAAAGGCTCCTTGCTTTCAATCTTAACTACTGCCTGCAATTTATTGGGTATAGAAATAATATTTTCTATAGTAACTTTATATCCATTACTCTCCTTTGATTGACCAATATAATTTGTATATTTTTCATATCCTTTAAATAATCCTAATTGCTTATAAATATTATTTAATACAGGTATGTTTGAAGCAACAGCTGGAGTACTTATTACTCCTACTAGAATAACTACTACTGCACTTGCTACTATCTTTCTTTTGATGTTTCCTCTTTTTCTAAGTTTCTTTTTAACATTCTTTTTTGTTCTTTTAATTTCTATTTCTGATATGTTTATCTCTGATAACTCTATATCCTCTATAGTTTCACTATCTAAATTATCTAATATATCCTTTGGATTCATAATTAGCACCCCTTATTTACTAGCTTTTCTCTAAGCTTTTTTCTACCCCTAAATACTTTTAGATTAATTAACTTCTCTGATATTCCAAGATATTTACTAATAACTTTAGTATCTTCATCTAAATAAAATTTTCTTAAGAATATCTCCTTATCTATTTCTTTCATATTATTAATTTCATTTCTTACTTTTGCTAGATTATCTTTATGATCCAGTTCATCATCTAAGGTTCTTGTACTACCAAGTTCAACTGATGATATATCCACCTTATCTGGTTCACGTACTTCTTTTCTTAATAAATCTATAGCTGTATACTTAGCTATTACTATAATCCATTTTACGAATTGTGCATTCTCTTTATTGAAGTATTTAGTATTATCCCATATCTTTAGAAATACATCATTCATGCACTCTTCAGTTAATTCTCTATTTTGTAATACGCCATATGAAACCTTAAATATAAGATTTGAGTAGTTATCAATTAAATAATCTAAAGCTTTAAGATTTTTATTCTTTAAACCCCTTATAAAATTCTCTTTGTTAACCATAGCCTTCCCCCTGCTAGTTTTGAAAGTACTTTCTTTTCACTAATTAGTCGTACGGTATATATTAAATATTTCATTTATTTATAAAAAAATTGCTTGAAAATTTAAAAATATTTTTAAGTGCACATTTATAGTAGCAATAACTTAATAAACTTACAATGTAAAAATAGCACCTAGAATGATTTATTAATATACTCATTCTAAGTGCTATATCTAATACTTTTTAATATTCATATTTTAACTTTCGAAGTAATTTCAGATATAATTATTTGATTATATCGTATTTCTTCTAATTTAAATGCTTCATTTACAATAAAGTAAGTCTCAACAGGGTGCCAAATAAATACCCAATAAGATACTCTTCTAACTCAGTTGAAATATTAAAATCATCGGAACATAAAAAGAGCAAGATTATATTAAATCTTGCTCTAAAAATATTATAAATAGCATAAGTAACAGTATTAAAGTAAAGTCATTTGGTATTAAAGAAATAATATCTTATTCTTAATACTAAACAAGTAAATCTTCTTTTGCATGAATAAAGCTAGTAATTAAATCATTATATGGAGCAGCTATTCCTAACTCTTTTGCTTTTCTTGAAACATATCCATTAATGTAGTCAATTTCTGTACGACGGTGATGCTGAATTAAATCTTGGTGCATTGATGGGTAATGCTCACCAGCTTGACTTGGATCATATATTGCTTCTATTCCCTTTGCAGTTTCTTCAACATCTAATGTTACTCCATAGTGTTTTGCTACTTCTGAGAATTCAGTAATAATTTTACGAATTATGTTTGAAGTCTCACCTAAGCTTCCAAATTGTTTTATATTACAATCTAAAAGTGTACAACAACTATTTAAAGTACCGTTAACGCAAGCTTTACGCCAAATTGAAAATACAACATTTTCACTATAATGAGCCTTTAAACCAGCTTGACTTAATACATCACAAATTTCTTTTGCTGCATCAGTCATACTTGAATCAATATTTTGAACTTCTAGGCTACCGTCACCAGTTAATGTAACATGGCCAGGACCAACTAATCCTGCTGTCCATAAAGTTACTCCCATGAAGACATTCTTCTTATCTACATATTTAGCAACTGTTTCTTCATGTCCTAAACCATTTAATAAACATAATACTTTAGTATTTGGACCTAATATATTTTTAATAGAAGTTAACATTGTTTCTAACCCCATTGATTTAGTAAATAATATAACTAAATCTGGAACTTCTGTTGCATCCTTTGGTAGAACAGCTGGAATTTTTACATTTTTGCTTGTTCCATTTTCATCAATTCTTAATCCATTTTCATTGATAGCCTTTACGTGATCTTCCCAACCATCAATTAATAATACATCATTTCCTTTTTCATGTAACATATAACCATAACGTGAGCCCATTGCGCCGGCTCCAGCAATTGCGATTTTCATTAGTTATTCACACTCCAATTCATTAGTTTTGTATAAATTTTTTCATTAGCTTTGTATAAATTTAAAAATTTCATCTGTATATAAATGTAGAACTTTTCTGCAAACTAGATCAATTATAAATCCACCTACAAATGGGATAACGATGAAAGCTACGATAGCGCTAACGATAGCACCTGCTGCTCCAGCCGCTGCATTAACAGAAGCAATTGGACCAACTAAACCAACTAGACCAAATCCAGCACTACTTGGTGTTCCAAGAATATTGAACATATATGCTCCAATTCCTCCTAAAATAGCATTAGCAACAACTGGAATAGCTAATCTTGGATACTCTACTAGGTTTGGCATCATCATTTTCATTGCTCCTAATAATACAGCTAAAGTAACTCCACTTTGGTTTATTCTTCTAGAACCAATAACTAATATAGCTGTACACGCAGCAACACCAATTGCTGCAGAACCTGCTCCTAATCCAGTAACTCCAATAGCAATACCAATAGCTACTGTTGAGATTGGAGAAATGATTAAAATTGAGAATGAAACGCTAATTAAAATAGCCATTAATAATGGTTGCAAAGTAGTAAACGTATTAATTAAGTTACCTATATAAACTGTAATTTGCTTTACATAAGGAAGCATGAATAATCCAATCGCACCTACGCCTGCACCTACTATAATTGGTAAAAGTAAAACTGTTAATGATCCTAATCTATCTCCAATTAAACGAATAACATATACTGCTAAAAAGGAAACTAGCATAACATTTATTAAATCACCAATTCCCACCATTTGCACTCCTGCTTCAGTAACTTTATAAGCTCCTGAACCTAAAAATGCTGCGGCTCCAACAATAATTGATTGCATAGGATTAAATTTAAATTGTAATGCTATTAAAACCCCAACCATTACTGGAACAAGGAATTGCATAATATTTACAACATTATAAAGGTCTCCAAAGATTGGATAACTTCCTCTTAATGCTTTAAAAATCTCTCCTAAAATTGCGTTTGGTATTAATCCAACAACAATTCCTGTAGCAGTTCCAGCTAAAACTTTATTTAGATAATCTTTTGGAGTTAATCTGTCAGCCCTTTCTACTTCATTATCTTTTTTCTTCTCAGATGTACTCTTCTGTGACATTTTTTCGCCTTCTTTCTTTTGTTGAATATTTTAATCAATATTTATTTGATGATAAAATAAATACTAACTAAATAGCTAACTTTTAATGGAATTAACTATGTTATAATATAAGCTAAAATTAAAGAATACTTATATATAAGTATTTCAAAAAGGTTATTAAAATATAAATAAATATTATAGAAAAGTATATTTTACTGTTTTATTTATGTACTCTATTTTGTTAAAAAAATATCTATTATCTATAAAAAAATGATACCTGTTTAAATAAATATAAAAGCTATTTTATTTTGCTCTTCTTTAAATAATATTTGCTTTTTCCTTAGTTAATATTCTCTACATATTTTATTAAATCACCAAGAACTATTTATTTTCAATTAGGTTATATACAATAAATATGCCTATTAATTTTATCTACATCATTGCAATTATTTAATTTATATAACTCTTTTACATTTCTATCAACACAGTATAAATATACACAAGAAATAATTAATTAATATTTTAATGTTAAATTTTCTACAATTATAAATATAGTTAGCCCATAGTTATTTATAATTTATAAAGCGCCTTAGAAAATCTTGTTAACTATTACCTAATGATTAAACATATTTCCTGCAAACGCTAGTCCTTATATATATTAATTTCACATTACGTCATTTGTCAATAAATTTGTCGAAAAAACTTTATAAAAATTTCATTCTTTATATATATTTTTACATTTTTATTAATTTATATATAAAATTTTTGTAATATTTTTACTCATATGAACATTTTATACTCTCCATACAAATCATTATTTCAATCTACTTAGCATAAATTACGTGGCTCCAATTTAATGAATAATAAAAAAGAGATAATAAATATTTAAATTTATTATCTCTTTGATAGTAAAGAATGTAAGTTTCCTTACCTTATTTACTACCTTTAAATATTCTTCATTGTCTTATTTTCACCACATAACTTTTCAAAATCTTTAGTGAAAACATCCACTGCACAAGTAACAGAATCATTTTTTACTAATCCTTCAATAACATCAGGACTTACTGTTGAAGCTCCTACTCCATATTTAGCTAATTCTAGTACTTGTTTAGAGTTTTTAAAACTAGCTCCTAATACTTCACATTTCAATCCATTATTTTTAAAGATATCATGAATTTCTTTTGCAACTTCAATACCATCAAAACCTAGATTATCAATTCTATTAATATATGGTGCTGCATAATCAGCTCCTGCTTTTCCTGCTAGATATGCTTGCATAGAAGTATATATAGCAGTTGCAGTAATATTAACACCTTTAGCTTTTAATGCTTTAATTGCTTTTAGTCCTTCTCTAGTAACAGGTACTTTAATAAATGTATTATCACCTAATTCTTTTAGTATACGTTCTGCCTCTTCTAGCATTCCCTCTGCTCTTTTAGATATAACTTGAACATGAAGTTCTGCATCTTTTCCAATAAACTCACGTATCTCTCTTAATACTTCAAAAGGATTTCTTCCTGACTTTGCTAATATAGTTGGATTTGAAGTTACACCATCTACTGGGAAATACTCATATATATTTTTAATTAATTCAATATTTGCATCATCAATAATAAATTTCATAGCTTTATCTCCTTATAATGTTTGTTCTGTTCTTTCAATAATATCGTCTTGTGTTTGCTTTGATAGCACATTAAAGAATGCAGAATATCCAGCTACACGAACAATTAGATCACGATGTTTTTCAGGACTCGCTTGAGCATCTAATAAAGTATCCCTAGAAACTACGTTGTATTGTACATGGAATCCTTCTAATCTATTAAAGAATGTTCTAATTAACATTGCTAATTTAATCTTATTCTCTTCTGTAGATAACATAGCAGGAGTAACTTTTTGATTTAATAATACTCCTCCTGTAATTTCATGAGTTGGTAATTTTGAAACTGTCTTAAATACAGCAGTTGGTCCATTTTGGTCCATTGCATGTGATGGTGAGCATCCTTCAGCAAGAGGTGTTCCAGCATTACGTCCATCTGGAGTTGCTAAAGTACCTTTTCCTTGACCTACATTTGCTGATATTGATGAAGTTCCTGCATATCTAACTCCACCAATTGGGCCTCTTCCGTATCTTGTATTTGGGTATTTTTTAACCTCATCTATATAAGTGTTATAAGCATCAACAACTAGCTTATCTACATAATCATCATCGTTACCATATTTAGGAGCATCCTCAATCAATGATTTTTGAATCATTTTGCCTTTGTCACTTGCAAAGTCCTCCATTAAAGCATTCCATAGCTCTGTTGTAGAAATTTTCTTTTCTTCAAATACTAACTTTTTAATTGCAGCAAGAGAATCAGCTAAGTTTGCAATACCTACTTGTAATCCTGAGATAAAGTCATATATAGCCCCACCTTCTTTTAAAGGTTTACCTCTACCAATACAATCCTCAGTTAAAGCGCTACATAGCACATCTGGTACATCATCTTCTAAAACTAAATCACAGCAATTTTCAATAATAACACTATGCTTAGTAAATTCACGAATAGTAATATCCCAAGCTTCTTTTAACTCTTCATAACTTGTCATATTATCAAAATGTGTTAATCCTTCAACTAATTTAGTTTGACTAGCAAGGTCCACCCCTTCGTTCATTGCAATTAATAATGTCTTAGGGAAATTTATAAAACTCATACCTGTACAACGATATCCCCATTTACCAGGAACAGCAACTTCAACACAACCAATTGCACTATAGTTATAAGCATCTTCTTCTGTAACACCTTTTTCAATAAATGAAGGAATAATAACTTCATCTGAATTAAAGGCTGGCATTCCAGTTCCTAATTTAAGAACTTCAATTGCTTCATTCATAAATTTATCATCTAAGCCTTTATGATATCTAACAGTTAGGTTAGGTTGAGGTAATTTTGTTTGAGCAACAGATTTTAGAATTAAGTAAGATAATTTATTAACTGCATCTTTTTTATCTATAGTTTGCCCACCAACAGTAACATTTTGATATAAAGGTGATCCAGCACTAAATTGTGTATGTGACCAGCTTCTTACTTTATTAATTGTGAATGTTTTAAGCCATAAATTTGTTAATAATTCAACAGCTTTATCTTCAGTAATATCTCCACTTTCTAAATCCTTTTCTAAATATGGATATAAGTATTGATCCATTCTACCGTATGATAATGAGTGTCCATTAGATTCAATTTGAAGAATTAAATGAACAAACCACATTGATTGAACCGCTTCATAGAAGCTATCTGATGGTTCATATGGAACTTTATTCATTATTCTAGCAATTTCTATTAACTCCATTTTTCTAGCTTCATCATTTTCTTTTGCTGCCATCTCTTTTGCTAAATCAGAATATCTTTTAGCAAAAGTTTTAATTGCATCCATTACAATTAGGATTGCTTCATAGAAATGATATTTTTTTATATTATGGAAGTCAGTAAGGTCTAGTGCATCTCTTGCAGCAATAGTCCTTTCTTCGTATTCCTTTAATCCATTTTTCATAATGCGTCCATAATCAACTGCGATATGGGCATCACCACTAGTAATATTTCCTTCTGCTTTAATAATTCCTAAATCATATAACACCCTACTATTTGGAGGAATATTTGCTAATCCTTTATCAAGAGTTGTGTTATGTTCCCAATATGGAGCTATATTTCTAAGTTCTTCTTTAGTCTCTTCATCAATATAGAAAACATCACCGTCTCTTTTTTCAAACTCATCCAACTCTCTGACTACCCAATCCATAGCATATTCAGGGAAAATAGGAGCTGCTCTATTAGCTTTTGCTTGGTTACCAACAATTAATGTTTGCTTTTCAATAAAGATAGGCATCTTCTCTAAAATGTTTTTAAGCATGTATGCTCTTTTCACGATTATCGGCTTATCTGCATGTTCTCTATAAGCCTCAGTAGTAAGAATTGCTCTTGTAGCATCAACTGATGCTTTAGTTTCTAATAATTCTTCTCTAAAATCATACATTCTATTAGTTAATAATCCAAAATGATTTTTCATTCTTTCTCCTCCTTAAGGGAAATATATTATTTAAGTTTCATTCATAAGTTATTTTCCTTTCGTCTATAATTATATACTATCATATTAAGTATCATTGTCAATATTTTATTTCATAAAGAATATATAAAAGTTTCATTTGAAACAATTTTATTTACTTTGATAACCTATGATGCTATTATATAAATATAATAAGGGGAGGAAGTAATATGAAAGATAGAGGTATAATATTTAATATTCAAAAATTTAGTATTCATGACGGTCCTGGAATAAGAACTACTGTATTTTTTAAAGGTTGTCCTTTAAGATGCAAATGGTGTTCTAACCCTGAATCACAGCTAGATAGTGTTCAAATACTATGGAATGAATCAAAATGTTCAAGATGTAAGACATGTATTAGTACTTGTAACCAAAATGCTATTAGCATAATTGATAATAGAATCACTATTGATGGTAAAAAATGCATGGGATGTTTACAATGTATCGCAAATTGTCCTAATGATGCTCTTAAAAATGAAGGTGAATATAAAGAAATTGAAGAAATTCTTGATACATGTCTTCAAGACAAAGATTTTTATGATGAATCAAATGGAGGTGTAACAATTTCAGGTGGTGAAGGAATGAGTCAACCAGCATTCCTAAAGGAACTAGTTTCAGATTTAAAAAAAGAAAATATTCATGTTGCAATTGAAACAACTGGATATATTGATCATGAATTATTTAAAGAACTCTCTATTTTGTTTGATCTACTATTATTTGATGTTAAGCATTATGATAGTAATAAACATTTTGAAGGTACCGGTGTTTATAATGATTTGATTACTCAAAACTTGAAATGGGCAATTGAAAATGGAATAAATATTTTGCCAAGAATTCCAGTTATACCTAATTTTAATAATTCTTTAGAAGATGCTAGTGGAATAGCAGATTTATTAAAAGATGTTGGTGCAGAACGTGTGCAACTTCTTCCATTCCACCAATTTGGCGAAAAAAAATATGATATGTTAAATAAAGTATACACTCTAAAAGATACAAAAGCTTTGCACCCTGAAGATTTAAATAACTATCAAGAAGTATTTATTAATAAAGGAATTAATTGCTTCTTCTAATAAAACAGGGCCACCTCATAACTATAATTTAGTAAATTATATGAATAGCTACGAACAAAAATAAAACCAGTAGAATGAATATTTCTACTGGTTTTATTATTAAACTTGTACTGATTTCTTAAGATTCTATAAGTATAAGTTATATTTTAGGGACTGGCTATTTTGATAAAGTCCCTTTTAATATTCTACTTTTTTTACTTCTATATTTTTACTAGACAAATATTCTTCATATTCTTTAGGTATATTTACATCCGTTACAACAGAACTAATCTCATCAGTTGCAATTAAATTAACAACGCCTTTTTGAGAAAACTTAGTTGACTCAGTAACAATGATCACATGATTAGCTTGTTTTGCCATATCACGTACTGTTTCACTTCTCATATAATCCTTGCCTGTAAATCCTGATGCTTCTGAAAACCCATCAGTTCCAATAAATAATTTATCTACAAAGAAAGATTCTACACATTTTCTAGTAATAGGCCCAACCATTACTTGAGACTCATTTTGATATTCTCCACCTAACAAAATAATTCTTGTATTAGATTCTTTTCTTATATATTCAGCAATAAAAGCTGAATTTGTAATGATGGTAATATCTCTTTTTGTTCTTGCTATTTCAAGGGCAACTAATGCACAACAAGAACCTGATTCTATCATAATAGTTTCCCCATCCATTACTGACTCAGTAGCGACCGTTGCAATCCTTCTTTTAATATCATAGTGATAAGCTAACCGATTATTAATATCATCACTTGAATTTAATGTTGCAAAACCATGCTCTCTAATAATAAGACCTTTATTTTCTAATTGTATTAAATCTTTACGAATAGTTACTTGAGATACATTTAATAACTCAGATAACCTAGTAACTTCTATTTTTTTATTCTCTGTTAATAATTCTAAAATTTTAGTATGTCTATCTAACATCTTAGCCATATATTAATTCACCACTCTTTTCATTAATACAATATCATACAATTATTTCGTTTGCAATTTAAATAGCCTTCGTTTATTATTATTTACTCCAAAAACGAAAGCTATTCTAGTCTTATTTATAACACTAAATTTATTAACAGATATATTTGCAAAAATCACTCTATATTTTTTTATTATTTATTAATTTAAATTCATTTACTCTCATACAACACACTCACTTTCTATATCTTTCGTTATATATATCTCTTCCCCACCCCTCATATAACTTCTTGTAGTACCTCTATTGGTAAATCCATTTCTGTCATAAAACCTTTGGGCACTTATATTATTTTTTGCTGTATCTAAATCCATTCTGGTAAACCCATTGTCTATTAAGTCTTTAGAAATTAATCTAATAAATTTACCTCCAAGACCCTTGCTTCTATGATTATCATCTATCCATATAACATTCACGTAGGCAGTATTTATTTTATTTAAATATAAGATTTTAACTTCTCCTACTTTTTTATTCTTATAGACTAAATCAATAATCCCTTTATTATATTTACTTACCCCAGTCTTAATTAACTTAATATCTTCATAAGCAGAGGCATCGCATGAATAAAAAGATTCTTCACCTATTTCTATTAAATCAGTACTATAATATATATTTTCATGTTCAATATGATATACATACTCTTTAAGTAAATCTGCAATGTAGATTTTACTTTCATGAAGCTTACCATGACGTGCATTACAGCTTAATCCTAAACTATGATTAAAAGCAAAGTAGCTGTCAAATTTATTATTACTAAAATTCTCTTGAGCCTTTTTTATTAATAAATTACCTGCATCAGCTCTGCCTTCATTGAAATAAATATTTCTTATTATACCTATATTAGGCGAATAAAGTTTCTCACCAGTAGTATCAAAATATATATGAGGCTGTCCAAACTGAATAAACCCTAGAACTTCCTTATCTTCCTCTACTAAGTAAGTTTCTATATAATCAAACATTTTTTCACCTTCATAACTATCTTCAAAGAAACAAGTTTTTAAACCTTCTATATCAACTTGATAGAAATACGGAATATCCTTTGAAATCTCTTTCCAATAATTAAATATCTTATAAAAGTTACTTCTATTAACACTTATAATTTTCATATCTTCCCTCTCCCATCTAATACCTATTAATATCATATTTTAAATTTATCCTTTTATAAACCTATTACTTTTTTCTGAAATAAAAATAAGCCATAAACTACATAAATAGTCTATGACTTGTTTAATCTTTATTTATATTTCTCTTTTAATATTATTCTATCTATACTCTTTTTTGATAAAAAATACTTTTCTGCAAGAGCTATTCTACTAGCTCCGCTCTTATATTCATCATAAATTTTTAAATCTCTTAATTTAATTTCACTTCGTATATTAGTTGTCTCTCCCCAAGCTTTTCTATTATTCTCTTTCTTTGGGATGTATATATACTCACCTTGTACATACTGCTGAATAAGTTCCATGACTTCTATTGGAAGTATGTCTTTTGCTGTTTTATAGCACATAATGCTCCTCCTAAATTTTTAGATTCTATTTAGGGTTAGCAAATGCTATTATATTACTTTTATTATAATGCAATAGCCTTGCTATGCATTAATAGCAGGTTTTGTCATAAAAAAATCCCCCTTTCTTTTCCAATATATTAACAATTCTACCTTTTTTAAACTTGAAAGGCAATATACTTTAAACTCATAAACTCTGCGAAATATAATAATTTATATTCTATTATTTATTTTTTAAATACTTACTAAATATAATTATCTACCAACTATAAAGTTTATTACTGAATTGTATTTTTCAAACTATATTTGCATAATAAAACTAAAGCTATTTATAAATAATAACTTCAGTTTTATTATTATGCAAATATTTAATTCTTAACTACTTACTAAATATAATGAATTTCCATTTGCAGTCCATACAAGTAAATATACATTATTACTCTTATTTATCGGTACAAGATATCGTGACACTCCACCATAATCTGCAGTACCAGTAAGACAAAATTGATAATATAATACCTGATCTCTATTTGCTACACCTTCATATATTAAATTATCATATCCAGAAATTGTTTTCTTAACTAACTCAACCGCTCTATCAAATGAATTGAAATTTTTTTTATTTTCTTCAATTTCTCTATTTTCTTCTTCAAGTCTTTTTGCTTCTTCTTTAGACTTTTTTTCAGCTTCTATTCTTAAGATTTCTGCGCCTACCTTTTCTTTTAATTTTTCAGTCTGCTGCTTCTGATCTTCATTTAATTTTTCTTTTTCTACATTTTTAATTAATTTCTCTGCTTCAGTATATTTCTTTTCATTTATTAAATCTTTAACTTTATTTATCTTTTTAATATTTTCTATGGAATTATCTATTTGTTTTTTAAGATTATTAACATCACTCTTTAATCCATCAAAATTTGTATAATTATTGCTAATTTCTTTTATTTCTTTATTAGCATCTTCTACTTTATTCTTATCAAATAGATTTTTAGAATCTAGATACTTCTCTATCATATCTTTTGCTTCTAACGCCTCTTTATCATTTGATTTATAATCTAACTCTAAATCAAATACAGCTAAAGCCTTATCATATTCTTTCTGTGATGTAAGTTGCATACCTTTTTTCAATATTTTACTTGCATTATAATTCCTATATACAAAAAATGATGCTACTCCTAATATAATTGCTGTAATGGTAGCAACTAATAGTATTTTGTATTTTTTCTTCATGTGTTTTTTATCCCCCTATTGTATAATAATCTTTTGCTAAATTACTTTTAATCAGCACTTCTTAGTATACAATATTACATAATTATATTTAAAGACTTTTTATAATTATACATAGGATATTTAATTCAACATCGTACTTATTATAATATCTATAATATTAATCTTTTTATTTCTATTGTTTGCATTATCTCAATTATCATATTAGACTTTCTTTCTTTGGATAAAACTAATCATCTGATCCTTATTTTTATTTAATTGAGGTATCCTATTAACATTTGCTCCAGAAGGATGTGGAAATCCCTTAAGAATTTGATTTTCATTTATAATCCCCTCTTCTTGAAGTTTACACAAAACTTCTTCAACAGCTCTACCTAATGGTATTAATAATATATCTTCAAAATTATCTAAGCTTCTAAGTTCATTAATAAAATTCTCACGAACATATTTCATTAGAAAATCACTTTTTATTAGCTTTGGAGTATGCCCTGAATAGTTTTGTTTCTTAACAAAAACAGAATAAGGAATTAAAGATACTGTATGTAATAAATAGTCCTTTTCAGCAAATAATTCACTACAACCATCTATATTCAACGCTTTATTAAGCTCTATCTCATCTAACATACTTATTATATTTTTTCTTAAAGATCCACTAAAACGTCCTGCAACCTTGCACTTATATTGAATTGCTTTAATATCATTACTTACTTCTAACTCTTTTCTTACAGTGGCAATTGCTGTACTCATTTGTTGAAACCCTGGAGTTATTCCGATTATAAAAACTTTAGCTTTTTTATTAATATACTCATTGTGTGGAGCATAATATATTTCTATATTATCTTTCTTATCAATTAAGAAACCTTCTATTAATAATTCTTCTTTTGTGTATTTATCTTTAATTGGTAAATTTTTAATTATCTCTTTATAATCATATAATGTCTTTTTCATTCTAACATCTCCAAAATAATATTCTTACATATATTCTACATAACTATGATCTAATTATAAAACTATTTAAATTATAAGATAAGCTAATGATATATGTAATATCATTAGCTTATCTCTTAATCTCTATTTTTATCTTTTATTAATAATTAATTTATAGAAATATAAATATGAATTTCTTGATTTTGCATGTCTTCACTATTATTTTGATATTCTTCAAAATCACAAGTGTAGCTTCTATCTAAATTCATTTGCCAAAGTTTCATCCAAAATTCTCCAACCGAATCTTTAACATCACCCTTTATAATAAACTTAGCATATTTCCCACCTAAAATTGTCTTACTTACTAACGGAGCTTCTATTTTACTCGCCTCACTCACTTCAACACAGCAAAAGAAATTATATGGTTTAGTAAAGTCTCCCTGGTAATCTGTATATAATCCAATAGCTTTATTATCCTTTTTATTTTGTACTTTTTCATAATAACCTTCCATGATGAATTTTTGCCATAACTCACCTATGTCTTTAACTGCCTTATTTTCGTTATTAGTAGTTTCTTTTACTAACCCAACAACCTTTTTCTCATCTAAATTTACTATTTCATAATTCATAAATAATCCTCCTAATATACTTTTTTATTAGAGTATATATAAAGTAATATGACATTAGTCTGTCATATTATAAAATCTTTTTAAAATTATTTATGATTTAATTGATTTTACTCTTTGCTTATATCCTATAACTTTATTTATATATTTATTTTATTTGTGCCTTTGCTTCATACATATTTATAGTTTCTTTCATCTTATTTAGTATAATATCTCTTATATATTTGGGCTCTATCACTTCTACATAATTCCCAAAAGAAAGAATATATCCATATAGCCACTCATTTTCCGGAAGCTCTATGTTTACTTCATATGTACCATCTCTATTATCAATTAATAGCTCTTGATCAAAGTCATCAAACATTCTATATAAAACTTCTTTATTAAGTTTTAGTTTTAAAGTAACCATGTTATCTATAGTATCCTTAGAAGAATTCATATCTATTTCTTTAAGCTTTCTCCTAACGAAGTCCTCTTCCATTACAACTAAATCTTTTATTCTAGTTATTCTAAAAATTCTAACATCTTCCTTTAACCTGCAATATCCATATAGATACCATGTCTGACCTTTATAAATAAGCTTCATTGGCTCAATAGTTCTTCTTGATTTGCTTCCAAAGCTATTTACATAATTAAACTCTATTAATTTATTATTTAATATTGCTATTTTTATTTGAGTGAATTTATCATTTTCATTAAAATCGCTACCCCATTTAGAAAAATCTATATCTATCCAATTTGATAGCTCCTCTTTATTTAACATAAAACTCATCTTATTTATAACTGAATTAATTTCAGGGTATTTAGTAACCTCTAATGTTTTTAGAGCTACAATTAAACTTTGCTTATCTTTCTCTGATAGTATGGTTTTATTTACAGAGTATTCTTCTAATAAAGATATGCCTCCACCTTTTCCCTTACTCATGTATACTGGAATTCCTGATAAAGATAACTCTTCAATATCTCTATATATAGTTCTTGTAGATACTTCAAATTTATCTGCTAATTCTTTTGCTGTTACACTTCTTTTGTTTAGAAGTATTATTATTATCTCAGTTAATCTATTAATTTTCATAACTTACCCCTATTTATGATTTATATTATATATACATTTAGGTAATAGCTTTTTATCTTAAATCATAAACCCTGACTTTCACTATTTTGCTTACTTTATTATCACCTTTATAAATATCGAACATAGATATTTATAAATTTATTTATTTAAAACTGGTAACCTAACTTCAAATATTGTTCTTGAATCATCACTATAAGCCTCTATAGTTCCTTCATGTAACTCAATAATATTTTTAGTTATTGCAAGTCCTAGCCCCGATCCCCCTATATCACTATTTCTTGATTTTTCTACTCTATAGAATCTATCAAATATATTAGGAAGATCTACTGAAGATATAGCCTTTCCATAATTTATAACTTGAATTACTGCCATATTATCTTCAAGTTTTGTTGTTACATCAACATAATGTCCGTCCTTACCATACTTAATTGCATTAGATAATAAATTTTCAAAAGTTCTTACTAGTTTCTGTGCATCTGCATCTACTATTAGCTTATCATCTGAAAAATTAATTCTTGATTCCATATCTGCGTTCTTAAACTGGCATTCAAAATAAGCAACTACTTGACCTAATAATTCTACTAAATTAATTTCTCTCTTGTCTAAATTAATAGTATTATTCTGCATTTTAGTTAATTCAAATAAATCATTTATAAGAAGATTTAAACTCTTTGATTTTTCATATGCAATATTAGCATAATATCTAAGCCTCACTTCATCATCATACTGATCGCTATCAATTATTTCTAAGTATCCCATTATTGAAGTTAGTGGAGTTCTTAAATCATGAGAAACATTCGTTATTAAATCATTTTTTGTTTGCTGTGCTTTTCTCTCCTCTATAGTTCTATCTTTAAGCTGTTTTGATATACTATTTATATTATCTGCTAACTTTTTGATATCTCCTTCTTCGTAAGCATTTATTGATCTATCCAAATCACCATTAGCCATTATTTCAGTTTCATTTATAATATTCACCAAACTCTTATTTCTTCTATATCTCTTAACAAGTAAATAAAATATTATAAATAACCCTAATCCGGCAACTAAATAAATAATTCCATCAAGGTACATCTCATGTATATAACGCCATAGGTTTATAATATTATTAATAAGTTGAATCGCTGTATATCTATAAAGAAATACTATACCCACTCTAATTATTATTACTGTAAAGTAAGTTAATATTGCAGAAATAGCTATATCAATTAATGTTAGTTCCCAATGTTTATAAACCTTTTTATTTTTCAATTTTATAACCAACTCCCCATACAGTGTGGATTATCTTATTGCCTTCCATATGCTGTTCTAATTTTTCTCTGATTCTGCTCATATGAACCATAACTGTATTATTTGATTGATAATATCTTTCTTTCCACACCTTCTCAAATATTTCTTCTGTATTAAATACCCTACCTCTATTTGTAGCTAATAAATATAAAATATCAAACTCCCTTGCAGTTAATGATACTTCATTCTCATCTACAGTTACCTTATGTTTGCTCTTATCTATAACCATTGACTCAATTCTTATTATATCATTTGAAGTTTGCATTTTAGTATTTAGAAAGTATGCCCTTCTAAGTAATGCTCTTATTCTAACTGTAAGTTCTAAATGATTAAATGGCTTACACACATAATCATCTGCACCAGTCATAATTCCTTGTATTCTATCCATATCCTCCACTTTTGCACTTAACATAAGTATTGGAATATTATATTTTTCTCTTGCCCTTCTACAAACTTCTAAACCATCCATACCTGGCATCATTATATCTAAAACCATTAAATGAATTTCTTCTTTATCTAATACCTCTAAGGCTTCTTCTCCGCATTTTGCCTTAAAAACATTATATCCTTCATTTCTAAGATTTATTTCTAATAAGTCTCTTATTTCATTTTCATCATCTACTACAAGAATGTTATTATTCATATACCCCTCCAATTATATATTTATTTTCCAAGATACTCTTCTAATGTAATCTTCTTATCATAAATATCCTTAGCAGCTTTTTTACCAACATATCTAACATGCCAAGGCTCATACTCTATACCTGTTACATTTTTCTTTCCATAAGGATATCTTATAATAAATCCAAATTTATAACAATTCTTAGCAAGCCAATCTGCCTCTTTTGTTCCCTTCACAAAATATTTATCCCTATTAGTAATATCAATACATAATCCTGTTTGATGCTCACTAAATCCTGGTCTTGCTACATATGCATCTGCACGTTCCCGTCCTTCTGCTTCTACCCTATTATTATAAGTTTTAGTTTGAGATCTATATGATCTATAAGCTGAATTTCCAAGTAATATTACCCCTTCTTCTTTAGCCTTATTTACCATATCCTCTAATGGTTTTGCCATAATTCCAGCTACATGTTTTTCTTCATCAGTTGCTTCATCTGTAAATTCTATATTTGGTATAGTTGAACCCTCTGGTTCATAATATTTGCTTAGCCCATATTTTCTATTTACTAAAATCAATTCTGTTCCTATATTAGGACTATTCCCTTGTGCTTTCATCTCTGTTCCCTTTAAATTAAATATATTTTCTTTATTACTTATATCCTTTGATCCCGTACCTATAAAATCCAACATGTATAAAATTCCAATAATAATTATTATAAACGCTAAAACCTTTTTTAATCCACTTTTCATTTTTCTACCTCTCTTTTCTAAATATCGTGACTTCATATCATGACTTTATTTTAGAAAAGAGAGTTTACAACTCTTATAAAAATTTCTTAAGAAACCTTAAGTTTTATAAAAAATGAAAGTAGGATATAAGTTTTAGCTTATCTTTATTTATTAAAAATATCCACTTAATAGATAATAATCCGATAATTCATAGGTTTAAAGTTCTCTGTAATTATTATGATGATAATCTTATAGTTAAATTTAATAAAATTTATTATTTATTGTTAGTCTTTATATTCTATTTATTACTTTATAAATAGAATATAAACTTTATTTGCCTATAAGTTACCTATTATATTTCTAATTGTAAATAATCTTTTATAAATATAAATTTTGGTAATTAGATTTAATTTTTATCATCTGATAATATAGTACCTAATTATTAAACGTAATTAAATATGATATTTGAAAGGATGATTTTTTATGGATCAATTTAGAACAATTGAAACATATTTTAAAGGACCAGGATTCCATATGGTTGGAGATGGATTTCATGTAAGTCAATATTTCCCTCAAGGCAAGGATTTACTTGTACGTTTCTCACCATTTATTTTATTAGATTATAATGCACCTTATTATTTTGAACCATCAAACTTTAGGCGTGGAGTTGGAGCCCATCCACATAGATGCTTTGAGACAGTTACTATAGCATATGCAGGAAAAGTTGAGCATCATGATAATAAAGGCAATCATGGTGTCATAGGACCTGGAGATGTCCAATGGATGACTGCTGGATCTGGAGTTCTCCATAAAGAATATCATGAAGAAAGTTTCTCTAAAAATGGAGGAATTCTTCATATGATTCAACTTTGGGTTAATTTACCTAAGAAAGATAAAATGACTCATCCTAAGTATCAATCAATTTCAAAAGATGATATGGGCATTTGTAAATTGAATAATGATTATGGAGAAATAAAAATAATAGCTGGAGAAGTTAACGGAGTAAAAGGCCCAGCTAGTACTTTTTCTAAGATAAACTTATATAATGTTGATTTAAAGAATTTTGGAAAAACAGTATTATCAGAGCCAAGTAATTTTAATACAGGTATTTTAGTTATAGGTGGTAAGATAAAGGTTAATGATGAAAATACTTTTGAAGAAAATGATTTTATATTGTTTGATAATGTAGAAGGAAAAATAAATATAGAATCAATAACTGAAACATCATTATTTATAGTTCTAAGTGGTGAACCTTTAAATGAACCTGTAGCTTCTGATGGTCCATTTGTAATGAACACAGAGGAAGAACTACTTCAAGCATATAATGATTTTGAAAGTGGAAAATTTGGAACTTTTAATTTTTAATAAGAAAAAGGGAAAAAGCTTTAATGCTTTTTCCCTTAAATAAAATATTAAAGTGAATATACTTTATATACTTATTAGCTTTTAAAATTATTTTCTATTTATTATATCGACTATTTTTTGTCCTTGCTTTAGTAGTTTATTATAATTATTTTCTTCTTCTATTTTTTTAATAACTTTCTCTGATGTGTCTTTATTTGAAATATTGAAATATTTTTTTAATATTTCATACTGAGTTTCTCCATTTTTCTTTGTACTATCTTCTATGTCATCTTTCCAATTAATATTTAATTTATCCATTATTAATCCTAGTGCTGCACCTGTCTCATATTTCATCGGTCTCTCTAAATATGTAGGTGTCTCTCCTATACCATCTGATATACAATTAAATGCATGAGTAAATGTAACATGATAAGGCTTTTCTTTACTAGCAAGAACCATTAAGTTTCCTCCTGTTAACTTGTTATATTTATATTCCATATATCTTGCTGTTCCTTCTATTGCCTCAGTGTTAGTTTCTTTAATCAATTGTGGCCATTTTTCATATCTATAAGTACGTACAATAGTCCACTCCTTTAAATACTTTTTAATCTCTTCTGTATTACTTTTTTCCATACATTTATCTAGAAGTTTAAATTCCAATCCCATTAAAGCATAATTTTCTTTATTTACTGGATAATTTTCTATATACTCTCCATCATTTTTGTCATATGTCCAATTTTTTTGATTATATGTATGGAATGATTCATGTATTAAGAATGAAGAGAAATCAAAATATAAATCTGGATTCTCTATCATTTTAGGATAATACTTAAAATAGAAAATAGCTTGATTATCAATATTTACAGTTCCAAAATTTGAAGGCATCCAAGTATATAGCATACTTATATCAAACTTACTTAATCTATAAACTGTTGGTAAATCCAAGGAACTTGGCATAGTCATTTTTTCTGCAAATATACTATTCTCAATCCCTTTTACATTAATGGCATATGCATATTTTCTTATAATTCCTTTATCATTATTTGTCCTTATTAAGATTAATGGCATATTATTTAGTTTATCTTTATCTCCCCATAATTTATCACTATTTTCATCAAACTGATTATATACCTTTGATAATTGTCCAAACATTTCTTTATCTACAGAGTTAAAACTTTCATAATTAGTCTTGTAAGTCTTATTTAATATAATATCAATTACTACTGATCCTACTAATAAAACTAATAAAATCGAAATTATTATAAGTAATTTATTTTTTGATTTTGTCATTATCAAATCCCCCTTTTTTATTTTAATTAAACTTAGAATGAATATTTTATTATGTTAATCATATCTATTCTAGTATTATTGTCTAATTGTAATATTAAAACTTTAAAATACACATAAAAATTTCTTAAGAAACCTTAAATTCTCAATCTTATAATTTCTCATTAGACTCTACAAAAACTTGAATTTGACAATTATATGATTCTATATTGAAAAAGTCATTAAATAACTCTACTTCAATAAACCATTTGACCTTTAAATTTTTTTCTCTTATATAATTTAATAATTTTCTTCTACGTTCATTTTCATTTTCTTTACTATAAACTAAAGTTAAATACTCTCCCTTTGGTAATACTTTTATGTCGTCTTCCATATCTACATAATCATTTTCTTTAAAGCCACTAAAAACGTAGCTTGGCTCTATATTTCCCTCTGAATCAATATTGTATATGATTCCTCTATCTAAAGACATTTGTACATTCTTATTTTCAATTACTTTCTCTAACTCTGAATAGTATAATAATTCTTTTAAACTTTCAACCTCTTTGCATGGTACTGTAATTACATAACGTTCATTAAAAAATTGTGTAGATATTTCATCATTATTTATTATATCCTTAGAATATTCTATGCTATTACTTAATGCATCAATATTTCTTATTATTTCATTCATTCTTTTTATATTCTCTTGTGCTTCATACCTTTTCAATTGTAAAAATTCTAAGAGTTTATCTGTATTACGTTCCTCAAAAATTTCTTGTAGTTCTGCTATGCTAGTTCCTAGTGCTCTGAAACCTTTTATGATATCTATATAAATAAATTGGTTTATAGAGTAATATCTATAACCTGTTTCCTCATCAATATATTTGGGTATAAGTATTCCCACCTTATGATAATATCTTAAGGCTTTTATAGTAACCTCTTTAATTTTAGAAACTTCACCAATAGAAAATAAATTTTTCATTATAATTATCCCCCTCATATCTTTTAAATTCTCGTTGACTCTCCCTTTAGGGTATACCTTATTATCATTATAAAGTATTAATGATAAATACTAAATTCAAAATTTTATTATATAAAAGGAGTATATGAATATGGGTAAAGTAAAATATAGAGAAATAATTAAAGATGATTATGAAACTATTAAGAACATGATAGGTGAAGCATTTGGTTTCAATGAATTTATTGATGATGCTAAGGTTCTAGATATAGCATTAAGCAGTTATCTAGATATATGTATTTTAGAAAGTTCATTTAGCAAAGTTGCAGAAAAAGATAATAAAATAATAGGCTTTATTTTAGGTAATGCAAAAAAAGATACTAATCGAGTAGATGATTGTAGTTCTAGCGTTGAGCTTAATTCTAGCGAGATTGAATCAATTATGTCTAAAGGGAATACCATGGAACTACTTAAAGAATTCTCAAAGATTACTGATGCATATAAAGAACTTATAGAAGGAAAAAAAGATAATTTTCAAGGATGTATACAACTATTTATTGTATCAAAGGAATCTAGAGGTCTTGGAATTGGTAAATCTCTTCTTGGTTATCTATTTGATTATATGAAAAGCATGGATGTGAAATCTTTATATGTATACACAGATACTAGATGTAACTATAAATTTTATGATAGTCAAAACTTTAAACTAATAAATGAAAAAAAGATATATTTTAATACACTTAATATGGATCTTGATGTATTCTTATATGAATATGAATTTTAATTAATGTTTCGATAGAACCTGATTTAGCTTCTGTACACTTCATCAAAAAAGTTATTGTTCACCAAATACAATGCTACCTATTTAATAAAAATTATACTTTTTATGAGCTTTATAAAAGGTAATAAAACGGATCTATTCAACTTATAATTACTAATATGTTTACTATAAAAATTAGAATAAAACTTAGGATTTTAAAATTTATGGGAACTGGATTTTTACTTGAAGGAACTGAAAAGTTTTAAAAAATGGTGAATACTTTGATATGATGTTAAAGAAATATCCTTTCTTAACAAGAGTACTAGAGTTCACAGTTGAATCTTGCAAGCAAACATTATAATACATTTTTAATCGGAGATAAAACTATGCCAAGAAGAATTAATAAATCAGAATGCGTAGGTTGTGGAACCTGTCAAAGAGTATGCATTGTTGGATGAATATCTCAAGAAAAAGATAGAAAAAGATTAATCAATGAAGACGGTTGTGTTGACTGCGGAGCATGCCAACTTGCTTGCCCTAAAAAGTGTATTTTACAAAATTAATTAAAGTATAAAAATATTATTGAATTAACAGAAATAATAGTTAACTTGCTTCAAAACCTGAAGCAATGAGAGTTACTTTTCAAGGTCTAGAATTAATTCTAGACCTTATTTTTATTTGTAATAAAACTTTCCACTAATCTCTAAATGAGGTTTTAATACTAAATCATATATATAGGAAATACCTTTCCCACTTGATTATCACTACTATCCCCTTATCTATACGATAACTTTAATTTTACCAATATAACTTTTTAATACATTTATTTCACAATATAATATCTATACAAAATTAAATTATGCTTTTATTGATTGTGGATAATTAAATATATTAAATGGATCATATTTTTCTTTTACACATCTTAACCTACATACATTTCCACCATAATATTTTGCTTCATAATTTATTAGTGGACTGTATGGAAAGTTAACATATGAACCTTCCGTAATCAGTTCTAGATAATTTAATCTACTCGCTACCCACTCTTTATTTTCTTTAGCATAAATTGAGTTTTCCCATACTGATTGTATACTTATAATATAATTAGAATCTCTATAATAAAAAGCTGTTTCATATTTTCCTTTATCCTTTACCGCCCCACCTAATCCATAAAAAGTAACTGCAGCATAAACTGAACCTATAGGTTTTTCTCTAATAGATGATGCTAATTTTAATAACTCACACTTTGAGTATATTCTATCTTCAAATCTACCTTCTGTTTTGAATTTTTCACTCTCTGGATATATAGCCTCAATCTGCCTTATAGCATTTAAAAAAGTTGTATATTCGAAATCAGACTCAGCCTTTGGTACTACTAATAAAGGCTTTAATATTTTCTTTAACTCTGATATATCTCCATAAAATAAACCTATAAAAAATACTGCCAAACCTTCATCTTCAGCATTATAAAAACTTGCTCTCATATTTACTCTTCTATCTAAGGTTTGATATAAGTTTTGAAATATATCCATAATCTTTGCTTGTTCTCTAGTAGTAGTGTTTGGATAATATATTCTAAATAAGGTTACTTTATTTAATTTTGGTGGTAACCTAAAAGTTAATGAGGTAACTATTCCAAAATTTCCTCCACCTGATCCCCTTAATGCCCAAAATAAATCACTATTACAATCTCTATTTGCAATAATTACTTTACCTCTATAATCTACAATCTCAAATTCTACTACACTATCTATACCTAACCCAAATAATCTACAAGACATCCCCCAACCTCCACCTAAAGTGTATCCTGATAATGCGACAGTTGGACAAGTTCCACCAGGAAAAGGATATCCTCTTTTACCTAAATATTCATAAAGCTGACTATTTTGTACTCCTGATTCTATTTTTACTGTATTGTTTAATTCATTTATACTTATTCTCTTCATTCTGCTTACATCAATTACTATTCCATTATTTACAATTGAATAACCTTCATAATTGTGCCCACCAGATCTAATTCTAAAATTAATATTTTTTCTAACGCATAATCTTAACGCACTTATAACATCTTTTCTACTAGTACAATATAATATAGCAATTGGACATTTTTGTATTGATCTATTCCATATTTGTCTATCTTCATTATATTCCACATCATTAGGCGTTACTATTTCACCGTTAAAACATAACTCCTTAAATATACTCATATTTATCATCCTTTGTAATATAATATTTTGATTTATAATAAAATCTATATACTACTATCAATATATGACATACGTAGGGATTGATTTCACATATTATATTAAAAAAAGTAGCTAAAGAAACTTCTCTAACTACTCTTTGTATATTATATAATTATTATAATATTGATTTTATGTATTAATTTAATTCTTTTAATACTTCCTCTGTTGTTAATGAACCACTTGATAACATACCAAAGTTAACTTCTGCTGCTCCGTATGCTTCCATTCCTGGTGCTGCTGTTGCATCCTTTGCAATATAAACTTCAAACCCCTGTTCTACTAAATCTCTCATGTGTGATTCAATGCAAATATTTGAGTTCATTCCTGCAAGTATTACTGTATCTATTTTTTGCTTTCTTAACTGTAATACTAAATCATTTGTTTGTGGTCCAAAGATTTTATGTGGACTTGCTATTATAGTTTCTCCATCTTCAATGTATTCCTTAAATTCATCAAGTATATCTGCTCTTGAATTCTTTTCTACCGCTTCTGAAGGTCCTTTTCTTTCAAACATTTTCATTTCATGCATCATATGCTCACCATTTGTTCCAAATTTCCATGTGTAATCATGTGGATAGTAGTAATGTGGTGATATAAATACTTTATATCCATTTTCCTTTGATTTTTTAAGTAGAGATACAATATTTTCTATAGTGTTATTAGCCTCAATAACATCTTTAGCTAATTTATATCCTTCTCCCATTTCATGTAAAAATTCATTTTGTGGATCTACTAATATTAATGCTGTTTCTTTATTATTAAATTTCATTTTAATTCCTCCCGGTTTTTCATTTAAAATTATTTAGTGCTGTCTTACAACCTCATAATAATTCATTAAGTAAAAAACAACAATTAGGCACTTTTTAGTTTCCAGTAACATTTAAGTTACCACATATCCACTATTTCTTTTTTTCTTGCTGATATTAATAACATCATTGGCCTACGTAGTTCATCTTGCATTTCTTTATTGCCTTCTAACATTTCTTTTGGTGGCTTTGGCTCAGTTACTTCCTTTATCTCGAATCCACAATGTATTAATGTATTAATATACATAGTTATTGTCTTATGATATTTAACTACCTCTTCACCTAAAAAAATGCTTTTTCTTTTTCCTTCATTAAAATAATTATCTACTGGCCAATGTAGTCTATTCCCTAATTCATCAACATACCATTCTTGGCTTCCATATGCTGTGAATATTGGATGTTCAACTGAAAATACAAAATCTCCCCCATATACTAGGCAATCATATACCTTCTTACACACTTCTTTAAAATTTTCAACATAATGAAATGCTAATGAGCTTATTACAACATCAAAATAATCTTCTTTAAATTTTATATCTTCTATTGTATCTTTTACATACTCTATAGATGAATCCCCATTAATTTTTTTAGCCTGTTTAAGCATTTTTTCTGAAGAGTCTATTCCAACTACTTCTTTAGCATTATTTTCAATAGCATATTTGCAATGCCATCCAAATCCGCAACCTAAGTCTAAAACCTTTTTCCCCTCTAAACTTGGTAACATTCTTTTAAATTCTTGCCACTCACCAGCGCCTTTAAGCCCATAAACAGAACGAGTCATTTTAATATATTTATCAAAAAACTCTTGATTATCATACTTATTTTTTCCCATAACTTATACCTCACACTATTAGCTTTATTTCTATATAAATTTTATCCTAATTAGTCCATATATACATAGTTCATAAATAATTCTGTATTATTTATGTTTAATATATAAAAAGATATTTGTAATAAAACAAATATCTTTTAAGTTTATTTATATATTATTTTTATATTCTCTTAATATTCTTCTTATACTATTATCTACTAAGTAATATTTAGTAGATAACTCCTTTACTGTCATTCCATTATTAAAGTCTTCATACATTTTCTTATTTCTTGCATATAAATCTTTTTTAATGCCAGTATTATCTCCCCATGATTTTTTGTTACTATCTTTTTTAGGAATATATAAATAAGATCCATCTATAAATTCCTGAAGCTTAATAACTAAATCCTGTGGTAATATGTCTTGTGCTTTCTTATATTTCATACTTTTTGCTCCTATCTACTATTAAAATCGTAAATATTACTGCAAAAACTGCACAAAACTATTCTATTAAATTTTATAACTTCTTAAATGCTCCTAACAAAATAGTCTTATCTACTACAGTTTCTGCTAGAAGCTTAATACACTTTTTAAGTAATCTATTTTATATATACTCATACAACATTCCCCTCTCTTTTTTATTATTAAAATAACATAATTAAAAATCATTTTCTATTTTTCTTACATCAATACTATTAATTTTACTCTTAAGTACAATCTTACGTAAAATAGGATTATACATAAATGGACATTTAAATAGCTTTAAGAATATTTTCAGTCTTAATTTCAAAGTTTTTTGTCTATATTTTTTATTTGGGTTTTTGCTATATGAGTTTAATACTTTGCTTAAATACTCAGCGCTGATTATTGCTGAACTTATTCCTTCTAGAGAACTTGGACTTATGAACCCTGCTGATTCTCCTATTAAAAAAGCATTATTTTTTCCACAACAAAAATCTGAGTATTTTGATGGTCTTAATACAAGGCAAGCCTCCGTTTTTAATAGTTTTCCAAACTTAAAACCTTGCTTTATTAAATTCTTCTTTTGTTTTTCAAATTTTTCTTTTGAATTATCTATTGGATAAGCTCCACCAAATATAAAGTGATTATCTTTTGATATTGACCATGAACAACAGTCTGTGATTTCATCATCAAATATACAAGAATAAAATGGAGTTTCATGTTCTTCAGAGAACCATTGCTGAATAGCCATATAGGTTCTTATCTTTTTATTTGGGTAAATTGTTCTACGAACAATTGAATTTGCTCCATCTGCTCCAACTAAATATTTAGTTATTATAGTCTGTTTTTTACCATTTTCAGAAAAAGTTACTTTATACCCTGTATCTATTTTTTCAATATTAGTACAGTTAGAATTATTATAAATATGTACATTACTTGGAATAATTGATTTTAACCATAAATCAAATTTATGACGATTAATATTTATATAAAACCTTTGATAATAACGAATTAATTTATTGTTTTCATCCATAGTTTTTACAGAAAAGATTTGAGGATCAACTAAAATACTTTTTGGTATAGTCATATCAAATCTTGCAAAAACCTTCTGAGCATCAGAAGACAATAACCCACCACAAGGTTTTTGAAATCCATTTTCAAGATCGTTTTTTTTATCTATAGCAATAATCTTAAATTCCTTAGAAAGTAATCTTGCTAGAACAGAACCTGCTGGTCCTAATCCTATAATTGCAATATCATATGTTGTATTCATAAAAATAATCTTCCTTTTAATATATATTAAAATTAAATAAAGTAAATTTTTATTTAATTTATATACAGTATATTATTTTATAATAAATAAATCAATAATTATTTATTGATAAACAATATAAATTTATTGGAAATTGATATTGATTTATAAAACTCATATATAATATTAATAATAACTTCTAACTAAATTACTTACTATTTATTATCTGTGGAAAAGTTGTAGAACTCCATAAAATCTCTTGAAATTTGAATAATATATCTATACAAATACACCATCCCCTGCAACAACCCCTTACTATATTTAATCTCCCTTAATAAAATATATACCATCCCAACATTCCTTATACTTGCTATACATAATATAGAAATTTTAAAACTGTGATATAATATTTAATATGAAATGCATACCAACTTTATAATAGGAGGAAATATAATTGAATAATGTTTTTGAAAAAGAATACAGAATAAATATTTTTGATGTTGACTCTGAACATAAATGCAAATTTTCATCTTTAGTAGATTACTTATGGGATGTTGTTATTTCTCAATCTGATTATTTAGGTGAAACTAACGAAGGATTTGTTCATAATCAATGTATTTGGGTTCTTTTAAAGTATGACATAACTATATATGAATACCCTAAATTTAGAGATAAAATAACTGTAGATACTAAAGCTTTAGGTACAAAGAAATTTTATGGCTATAGACACAATAATATAAAAGATTCTGAAGGAAAAATTATAGGTGAAGTTGTTTCAACAGCTATATTAATAGACTTCGAGAAAAGACGTCCTATGAAAATAGCACCTGACCAACGTGAAATATATGGACTTGAAGGAGAATTAGAAGAAGTACCTCCTTTAGATGATATTCCTAATATTCAAAAAGAGGACTATATAAAAGATTATCCTATTAGATACAGTGATATAGACTCTAATGGACATGTAAATAATGTAAAGTATATGGAAATGGCAATGGATACTCTGCCAAGATCTATTTTAAATGAATATGAACTATTTAATATCAAAGTACTCTTTAAAAAAGAAACAACTGATGGAGATACATTACATATTTCATCTGAAGTAATTAATGATGAAAATAACGAGATTACTACTATTCATAATATTACAAGTGACAATACTGGAAAGCTTCTTACTAAATTACAATTTATATGGAAGAAAAACTAAGATAGACTAATTTTAGTCTATCTTAGTTTTAGAAATATGTTTGTTTTCTTCTATATAACTCCAAATAACTCACCCAAAGTAATTCTTTGTCCCTTTTTAATAATCGAATTCATTAGATTTCTTAGCATACTATCTAAATGAGATTTTACCTTTTATTATTATATATTTCTAACATTTAATATTTCTCTTAAATGTATAATAAGTAGCTATAAAGTAGGCTATATAAATACTAACTATTAATACCAATGCTATTTTTATATTTAATATAAAACTCTTCTCTCCTATATATGCACTTATTTCACTGTTAAATATAACAGCATAATTATATATAAATATTATAAACCCAATTATTGCTATAAATATTGGAATAATAAAATATATAGATATTTGCTTTAAAATTATATTACTTATTTCCTTTTCCTCTACACCTAACTTTTTAAGAACATTAAACCTGTCTTTATGCTCTATTGAATCTGCAAGTTGTTGCAAAGCAAGTACTGTTAAGCTTATCATAAGTAAAACTATACCTAAATATATTCCGAGTATTCTCATTGCTAATGTTGCATTTAATATTTCACTAACTTCTGCTACTTTTGTGCTTGTATAAACAAAATATGAGTAATCATCATATCCATCCTCATCATACTTACTTGCCACTTCTCCATACTCATTATTAATCCATTTCTGTACGTAATCATTTTCAAATGATATAGCCTTATCATAACTCATATCTTTTTTAGTATTTGCATAAAAATCGGTACTAGCTACAATTAAATCTTTACATACTTCATCCGGTAAAATAATGATAGCATTTGTATAGAAATTATAAATTCCTTCTCCAAGAGATTCAGTATAATAAGGTATATTACTAATACTTAAGCTTTTATTACTAACCTTAAAATTAGAATTTGAATTAATAAATTTATCAACTTCTTCTTTTGGTATTCTCTTAGCCCATTGCATAGTAAATTCATCATTTTTTAAATTTACCTTTTCATACCCTAACATACTTCTTAATTTATTAAATTCACTTAATTTAATAGCCAGCATAGGCATATCTCTTTTTTCTCTTTTATAAAAATCCTCTTTATTTATAAAGTATTTATTAACCTCACAATAGTCAATATTATAATTATCTTCATTTAAATACTCAACTATCTCCCCGTAGTCTATATTAGGAATATCATTTATGTCTGTTATACTAAAACGGCCTGGTACACTATATTCATTTGAAATACTAATATCAAAAGGAATTCTATAATCTAAGTATCCTAAGCTCCACTCAGACATTAAAAGTGTTAGACTAAAACTTATTGCTGCACCTAAAAAGGTTAATGATATAGTTGCCATCAAAATAGGAGCTGTTTTTATTTTTGATACAATTGATCCAATTAAAAATAAATTAGTATTTTCGTATCTAAATCCTATCCATCTATTTTTAATGAATATAATTATATAACTTAAAGAATAGAACAATGCATATGTTCCCAAAATGAAAGTAACTAAAGATACTATTATAAATGCTTGTTCATTTCCTTTTATAAGTTCTGGATTATTAATTGCTTTTATAAGCTTATAAGTACAATATCCAGCAATCACATATAATATTGTTGCTATAATAAATACGCCTCCATAAATTTTGCCACATCTTTTAAACTGAAACTCTGTTTTCTTTTCTGCATTAAGCATATTGATAAGCTTGACTTTCTTAAGAACCTTAATATTATAAAGACCTATTATACAAAACATAGAAATAAAAAATATAAATGTTAGGATTACTGTATCCATGTATAACTTTAAAGTAAATACAATCTCTTGCTTTGCTGTAATAAGAACTAAAGCTGTAACCACTTGGGAAAATAATGTTCCAATAAATATACCCAATATTATAGCCAATATTCCTACTATTAATGTTTCAATAAAAAACATCAATGCAACATTTTTTTGTTCTGCTCCTAACAATATATATGTCGCAAATTCTCTTTGTCTTCTTCTTATCATATATTTATTTACATATCCTATAAGAACTACTAATAATGCTGTAATAATATATGTTGAATACTTTAATATATCCTTTAACATATCAAATTTATACGATTCTTCTGTAATAAACTCATAACTAGAGCTTGATAACGATGTAAAAGCATAAAATAGGCTTACACATAAAGTTATAGTTATAAAATAAATTAAATAATCTTTTATTGATTTCTTCGCATTGCTTATGGCTAATTTAGCGTACATCCCTTACGTCACCACCTAACAATGCAACTACATCTAATATTTGATTAAAGAATTGTCTGCGACTATTATTTCCCTTTACTAATTCAGTAAATATCTTTCCATCCTTGATAAATAAGATTCTCTCACAATAACTTGCAGTAAAAGAATCATGAGTTACCATAAGTATAGTTGCCTCTAGCCTCTTATTTAAATCTGAAATCATCTCAATTAACATCTGTGCTGATCTTGAATCTAAGGCTCCTGTTGGCTCATCTGCAAGAATAATCTTTGGATTTGTAATAAGTGCCCTTGCACAGGCAGTTCTTTGCTTTTGTCCTCCCGATACCTAATAAGGATATTTTAAAAGCAAATCTTCAATTCCAAGTTCTCTTGCTATCTTTTTAACTTTTCCGTCAATTTCACTTTTCTTAGTCTTATTAATAGTCAATGCTAATGCAATATTTTCATGAATAGTTAATGTATCTAAAAGATTAAAATCTTGAAATATAAAGCCTAAATTTTCTCTTCTAAACTTAGCTATATCTTTTTGATTTATTTCAGTTAAATCCATATCTCCTATATAAATATTTCCTGAACTAACTTCATCAATTGTTGCTATAGTATTTAAAAGAGTAGTCTTTCCTGATCCTGATGGTCCCATTACCCCAACAAATTCTCCTTTAAAAACATCAAAGCTTATATCATCAATAGCCTTTATTATATTCCCTTTGCTTCCATAATATTTTTCTATATTTTTTATTTTTAATACCCTTTCCATTTATACCACCTCAATAAAATTGTACATTATTTACCCCTTATCTAATTCGATTTAATATTACTTTAATGTTACAATGTTGTCACTTAAATTTTATAGCCCCTAAAGCTAATCTATTTTATGAATTAACTTTAGAGGCTACATTTACAAAGCTCCCTTTAGGAAATGTAATATTTACTCTCGTATATAAATTTTCTTCTGATTCTATTGATATTAATATTCCTAGCTTACTGCATAACTTTTCACATAGATATAAGCCTATTCCTGTAGATTTATTATTATTTATTCTACCTTTATTTCCTGTAAATCCTTTTTCAAAGACACGACTTATCTCATTACTAGGTATTCCAGCTCCATTATCTTCAATTATAAGTTGGATTCCATTTTTAACATTTACAGTATATATTTTAATCTTTGGATTTTCTTCCTTTCTATACTTTACAGCATTAACTATTATTTGATTTATTATAAACTCTAGCCACTTACTATCACAATAAATATTTCTATCTAAACCATCTATTTCAATATCTATTCCATTTAAGATAAATATCTGTTTATTTTTTATAATAGCCTTATTTACACATTCTTCTAAAGATATCTCTTTTATAAGATAATCTTTCTCTACTTCTTCACTTCTAGCATAAAAAAGTGCTTGTTCAACATATCTATCAAGACCTTCTAGCTCTTGTAATATAATTCTTGAAGTCATTGTCTTATTATTTTCCTCTATAAGCTTTATTGATGATATAGGAGTTTTTACTTCATGAATCCACTTTTCAATATACTCTTTATAATCTTTACGCTGGTTCTTAATATCATTAATCTCTTCACGCATAGATTTACTAGCTTTTTTTAATAAAGTATAATATGGTACAGCCTCAACATATGGTGGTATATCAATAACTTCGCTTATTAAATATTTCTTATCTAAATTTTCTGCATATTTTAAGATATCATCAAAATATACCTTTCTCTTTCTATATTCAAAAAACATGTACATTGTTAATATTGTAATCCATACTAAAGCTACCACCTTTATAGTATCAAAGGTATTACCTACACTAAATAAAAATAGAATTAACGTTATTAAGGCTATAAAATTAAGTAATATTACATTTATTATACTCTTTATATAATCACTTAAACTCATACTATATACCCCTGACCCCTTTTAGTCTTTATAAAATCTTTTATCCCTATTTCCTCAATCTTATTTCTTATCCTTGTAATATTGACAGTAAGGGTATTATCATTTACAAACATAGCACTATCCCATAAATACTCCATAATATCTACTCTAGATACTATCTTCCCCTTATTATTTAAAAGATAATGTAATATTTTAAGTTCATTTTTAGTAAGCTCAATTGCCTTTCCATTACACTCTATAGTGCTAGATAAAACATTAACCTTTATACCATTATGTTCAATAACATCCATAGATTTTTCATTAGGATATGCTCTTTTTAAAAGAGAAGCTATTCTTGCTAAAAGAATTTGAATGTTATAAGGCTTAGTTATAAAGTCATCTCCTCCTAATGTTATAGCCATAAGCTCATCTATATTTGTATCTCTACTTGTTATAAATATAATTGGAACTTTTGAAAAACTACGCACTTCAGTACAAATTTTAAATCCATCACTTTGCGGTAAATTAATATCTAATAAAATAAGACTAACATTACTATCCTTTACTAAATTAGGTATGTTTGAAAAATCCTTTGGCTTAATAACTGAATATCCATTACTAATTAATACATTGCCTATTTCATTTTGTAACTGTTCATTATCATCAACTATCATTATATTAAACATTTTTATTTCCTCATCATTAATTTATTCTCATACCTATTTTACAATTTATAGAGTAATATATAAATATTTACTTTTAAAATATTAAAAATTTATCTTAAACTAATAAAGACTTAAATTAATTTTAGTAAAAAGGTTTTATCAATTAAACACTTTTGGGTAACCAGTATCATATAAATTCCAAGCATAACTATATATATAATTAATAACTTTATTAAACAAAAAGATGCCATAAAAAAAATTGCAACCTTAAATTTAAGGTTGCAATTCTCTTTATCTAAAATTTTATATCTATTCTCAGCCCTTCTCCTAGTCTACTTGTAGCATAAATATTGCCACCATGAGCTTTAACAATATCATAAGCTATCGCCATTCCTAGCCCTGAGCCTTCTACTTTCCTACTTGTATTTGTTCCTCTATAGTATCTTTTAAATATATTATTTAACTCTCCTTCAGATACTCCTCTACCATTATCTTCTACTAAAATATCTACATTATTATCATTAAGCTTTTCTATCTTTATATTTATCTTTACGTCATTACTATTATGAACAAATGAATTTATTATAAGATTTACAAATACTCTTTTTATTAAATGCTCATCTAGCTCTAATAATATCTCTTCATCTGAATAATTAAAACTTATATTGCTATGGCTATATTTTTCATCATTTATAATATAAATTACAACATGTCTTATTAAGGACACAATATTTATTTTTTTCTTATTTAAAACTAAAGCATTATTTTTAAGTCTTGTTGATAAATTTAGATCTTCAACTAAAGTTTTTATATATTCACTTTTACTTATTATAGTGTTGCAGCATTTTTTTATTGTTTCATCATCTATTTCATATTCAGTGTCTTCCATTATTTCTGCATTCCCAATAATTGAAGTAAGAGGAGTTTTTATATCATGAGAAATGTTTGAAATCCATTCTTCTCTCATATTTTCTAACTTTTCTCTTTCCCTCTCATTGCTTTGAAGCCTTTCTTCTAATTGATTTAAGCAATTTTCTACTTCATAATAAATTCCAAGCTTTACTTTTTTCTTTGAATAAATACCATTAGATAAATCTAATATTTTATCGACAATTCTACTTATAGGTCTAGTCACTCTTAAAGTATATAAAAAGCTTATTATTAATACTAAAACTACATTCATAACAATTAATGTAGGAAATTTGTGTGCCTTTTCAATTAGCTTAGAATCATAAACGTAAGTCACTCTTTTTACTTCATTAGAATCTAAAAATAATAAATATGTATAAACATTATTTCCTAAAGTTTTTTCATCTAAAAACAAAGTTTTATTATCATCATTATACATATTTATAAGTGATACATTAGAATATTTAGATGGAGTTATATTAGGCTTGTTATAATTATAAACTTCATTATTATTTTCATCTAATATTTGAAGTCCAGCATTATTTTCTTCTAAAAATTTTATTCCATCATTATTAACTAATACTTTATTATCCTTTGATAAATATAAATAATCCTTAAATTCTGATATTATCTCTTCTGGATGATAATTGTATAATACTCCTTCTTTATAAATGTTACTTCTCATGAAAGCAATATTTATAATTACAATAATTGAACATGCTAATATAAATGATACAGCGTAATGAGCCAAAAGTTTTCCCTTCATACATTATTCTCCATTCATCATAAACTTATAACCTAGTCCAATTACTGTAGTTATATACTTAGGTTTTGACGGATTATCTTCAATTTTCATCCTAAGTTTTCTTATATGAACTGTAATTGTATTGTCATAACCAAAGAAGTTCTCTCCCCAAACTTCATTACAAATCATCTCTTTACTTATTATTCTATTAGGATTATTAATTAAATACATTAATAGCTTTAATTCCTTTGCAGTAAACTCTAGAAGTTTTCTACCTTTATATACTTCACTTGTTTCCTCATTTATTTCAATATCCCCAAACTTAATAATTCTCTTAACCTTTATATTTTTATTTATAGATATATTATCAAAAGCTTTAAGTCTTGCTTTTAATCTATATGCTACCTCTTTAGCACTAAAAGGCTTAGTAATGTAATCATCAGCACCAATTGCAAAGCCTAATAGTCTGTCTACCTCTTCTGCTTTTGCTGATATAAATAATATTGGTGCTTGACTATATTTTCTAAGTTCATTAAAAACATCATATCCACTTATATCAGGTAGCATAATGTCCAAAAGTACTATATCTGGATTAACCTTTTTGAATAATTCTATTCCATCTGCTCCATTATTAGCTATAAAGATATTACTAAAACCTTCCCTTTTTAATACAGTATCTAAAATATCTATAATATCTTGCTCATCATCAATTATTAAAACCTTATACTTATCAAAAATACTATTCATATATCCCCATTCCCCTTATTTTTTTAGATTATATCATAGAAATACTTAATATATACTATATTTCTAACAACATGAATTTATTTAAGATGGATTTAAGATGAAATTTATCCCAGTTAAATATAAATATAATAAACTAATATCAGAATTAATACTGTTTTAAGTCATTGTCAATTTTTTAGACAACCCTTTAGAACTAATTTCTTATTAAGATGTTCTTAAAACGCTATCTAAAAAATAAACATTACTAAAAAGTAGCTTAATCACAAATAATTTAATAAGGAGATTACTTATGCAAGCAATTATGGAACCAATTTTTCACGTAGTTTATCTAACTACAGTTATTACTTTAGGAATAATAATGATAAGCAAATCAAAAGATAATAAGTATTTTAAACTTTTTGGAACAATGTCAGTAGTGTTAGGATGTGGTGATGCATTCCATCTAATTCCTAGAATATATGCTTTATTAACTACTGGATTAGAGAGTCATGCAGCTTCACTAGGATTTGGTAAGCTAGTTACATCAATAACTATGACGGTCTTCTATCTTATACTATATAAGATTTGGAAAATTAGATTTGATGCTAAAAACACAAGAACATTGGACATAACAATGTATGTATTAGCTGGAATTAGAGTTGTTCTTTGTCTATTCCCTCAAAATGAATGGTTTGTAAATAATCCACCAGTTAGCTGGGGTATATACAGAAACATACCATTTGCAATTATGGGAATTATTATGATTTATCTTTTATATAGCTCTGGAGTTAAACATAACGATAAGGATTATAAGCATCTTGGTATAGCTGTATTTTTATCATTTGCATTCTATATTCCAGTTGTGCTTTGGGCATCTGAAAGTATGCTTGTTGGAATGCTTATGATACCTAAAACTTTAGCATATGTTTGGATAATCTTAATTGGATATAAGGAATTTAGGAAGGCTATTAAATAGTACTTCTGTAATAAAAATAGCGAAGAAGTTTGGACAACTTCTTCGCTATTTTTTATTTATATTATTTCTTTTTGTATTTTCTAAATGCTTTTTCTGGATCCATATGAACATCCTTTATAAATAGAATTATCCAAATAATAATTGCTATAATTGCAAAGTAATTACTTATAAAATATGAGAGTATTGCGCCTAAAAGTAAGACTATAGCCCAAAGCAAAAATGAGTTTCTCATATCTATGCTCATTTTCTTTTTATCGTATCTTTCTCTTTTTTCTTTGGAAAATGAATTGAATCCACTAATTATTATTGTTGCTTTTTCTTTTAATACTGCAAATATTATTGAGACTATTAAAAATATTATTGCAAGTACTAAGCAAATTGTTGACCACACATTCATAATAATATCCCCCTTTTACTAATCTTCCTTATATTTTCATTTTATCATTAATACATATAATCCTCTTATTTTTACGATAAATTTCCTAAAAAATAATGAGATAAGCCTTAAAGCCCATCTCATTAATATTAATTTTATACATACTCAAAATCTTCTTGTGCATCAAACCATTTACCTCTTCCTAAATGAAGAATAAATGCTATTGCTGCAAAAACTAAATATCCAATTACAAAAGGTGAAGTTATATAAAAACCTAATGCTGCACTATGTATAAATCCAAATAATGCAAGTGCTGCCGCTGCTAATGCAGTTATTGCTACTTTATCTAATCTTCTATCAATAATAAATACTGTTATTGTTCCTAAGATAATTCCAATTATTATAGCACCTGATTTTACCTCAGCAACACCTCGCCACATTACACCATGATCAATTAAATATTGTGCGGTTTCTGCTTGATATCCAACAACTCCTGAAGGTAATGTTTCAGTCCAAACATCCGCCATTCCCACTGCCCCTGTAACTTGATTAAACAGATAGTCTGCTACTGGTGGCACCATAGCTACTGCAATTGCTGCATAATGCTTAACCTTACAGTCTTTAAACGCTTGTGATACCATAACAACAGAGCACCAAAGGTATGTTATTGCTGCAATTGCTGGTGGTACTAACTTACTAAAGAATGTGAATAGACCAAATAAACCTGCAATTCCTAAAAGTACTCCTCCAAGCCAAGAAAACCCTATTCTTGCACCAGATTTTTTAAGACCAGCATGTCCAAGCCAAACTGTATTTGGCACAACTCCTCCAAAACTTGCAGAAATCATTGTACAAATCCCATCCACAAATTGAGCTTCCCTTATACTATAGTTATCCCCAGCTGCATTAGCTGCTTCAACATTATCCATAGTTTCTATAAAATTATAAATTTCAATTGGAATTATTATTGTTAAATACGGTAATACTACTGCAAATCCATTTATAAGAGCTTGAATTGATGTAGCTGGATTTGGTATATAGAACCCTATGCCTGAAAAATCTATTTCAGTACGTCCAAGTACTAGTGCATAAACTATACCACCTATAATTGCAATAACAAGTGGTGGAAACTTCTTCTTAAATAGATATCCACCAAATACCCCAACCATTGCTACAAGTAAAATAGGAAGTCCTACAATAGGATCACTAAATACATCAAATACACCTTGCGTAGCCATCCATATAAATCCGATACCTGCAACTGTTCCAAGTAAAGCTGCACGTGGTATTCTCTTTTTCATCCACGGTCCAATAAATCCACCAATAAATTCAACAAGTCCTCCAATGAAACATGCTGCAACGGCTGCTGACCATGTAAGTTCTGCATCACCTAATGCATAATGAAGTGGCATTATAACACCATATAATATTACAAACATTGCTGGTGTAGATACACCTGAAGGTAATGCTGTTACATCAGTTCTTCCTTCTTTCTTAGCTAACTTATATCCCATATAAGCATAGTAACAACCACTTATTAAAAGACCTATGGACATCCCTGGAATAACACGTCCATAAACTATTTCATCTGGCCAACCAAGTACTCCTGATAATGTTGCTATTACAATAAGATAATTAACTATATTATTAGTTAATGTATATGTTAATCCACCTATATCACCTGTAGTAAATAAAGGTATAATCCTTTTTGTTTTGTTCATCTTTATTTCTCCCCCACTTTTTCTTTAGCTTTTTTCTTAAGCTTCTATTGATATAAACTTAAATTGTGTTACATCAAACAATCCCATATCTGTAAGCTTAATTTCTGGAATCACTGCTAAAGACATAAAACAAAGTGTCATAACTGGTTCTACAGTATCATTTACATTAAGAATTTCATGAGCTATTTTATGTATACTTATAAGTTTTTTATCAACCCATTCTCCACTCTTATCACTCATAAGTCCACCTATTGGCATTGGCATACTTTCCACTACTTCCTTATCTTTTACAAGTATAATTCCTCCACCTTGACTAATAAGCTCCTCAACTGCAAAAGTCATATCTTCATCATTCACTCCTACTACTATAATATTATGTGAATCATGAGCTACTGAAAGTGCTATAGCTCCTTCTTTTATTCCATACCCCTTTAATAAAGCAACTGCTACATTTCCTGTGTTTTGATGACGTTCAACTACAGCTACCTTAACAACATCTTCATTAGGATTATAAACAAATTCATTATTCTCATCACGGTTAATAGTTACTACTTCCTTGCTTGTAACTACTCCGCCAGGTAAAATATTTATAACATGAGCCTTATCTGAATTAATTGGTAATCTTAACTTTTCTATAGAGAAGTCTTTTACATGGAAGCTTCCCTTTGTATCCGAAATATCATGAAGTGATATTGGTAACTTATATTCTCCATTACCTGCCACTTCCTTACCTTCTATTAATATAATATCTACATTAAAATCTTTAAGGTTATCAAAAAGAACAATATCAGCTCTTAAACCAGGTGTAATTGCTCCTCTATCCTCTAACCCATAACATTCTGATGCATTTAAAGTAGCCATTTGAATTGCTATAATTGGATCAATACCTTCTTCAATGCACATTTTTAAGCTATTATCTAAATGACCAACACTCAAAATAGTTTTTGGTTGCATGTCATCTGCACAAAGTATACAACGCTTGCTATTAAAAGGAGTGACCCCTTTAGCTAAAGTTCTAAGATTATGACAAGCTGAACCTTGACGAAGCATTACATAAAGTCCACGAGAAATTCTATCATGCATATCCTCAATGCTCGCACATTCATGGTCTGTTCTAATCTGAGCTGAAGCATAAGCATTAAGGGCATTTCCTACTAATCCTGGACTGTGTCCATCAATAACTTTACCTTCATTTTTAGCTACAAGAAGCTTATTTAATACTTCATCATCAGCTAAGACAACACCTGGAAAATTCATAAATTCCCCTAAGCCAAGAATCTTATCATCCTTTATAGGCTCAGTCATATCTTTTGCATTTATTACAGCTCCAGAATGTTCAAAAGGAGTAGCTGGAACACAAGAAGGTAACATCATTTGAATATCAAGGGCTGTCCCTTCTGCTGCTTTTAACATATAATTGATTCCCTTAAATCCACATACATTAGCTATTTCATGTGGATCTGCAATAATAGTTGTTGTCCCATGAGGAACTATAAGTCTTCCAAGTTCTTCTGGACTAACATAAGATGACTCAATATGAATATGACTATCAATAAATCCAGGTGCTGCATACTTACCTTTTCCATCAATTACTTCTCTACCTTCGTAATTACCTACACCTGCAATTAAGTTATCACATATTGCAATATCACCTTCAATAATGCTTCCGTTGTACACATCAACAATCTTGCAATTTTTTATAACTGTATCAGCAGGTATTCTGCCTGCTGATACTTCAATTAACTTTTTAAGTTCTTTCTTTTCCATATCTTACGCACCCCTCTACTACTTATTTTCAATAAGCTCAATAATTGGATCAAATGTATCTAAAGCAATACAATCAACTGGTCCAACATCTGTAATTGCGTAATCTGGAATAGCTGTAATTGGTAAGAAGAACATATACATTAATGGCTCTGGTAAATCACAACCTAATTCGTTAGCTGCCTTATTAACACGTTTTTCCCATTCAGCAATTACCTCTGGTTCTAAGTCACTTGCAATTCCTCCAACTGGCAGTGGTAAAAATTCAAGAACTTTACCATCAGCAACGACTACTTGTCCTCCACCATTTTCAATTAAATGATTTACTGCAACAGACATATCCTCTGCATTTGCTCCCATAACAATTAAATTATTATCATCTGGAGCTGCTGACGAAGCCATTGCTCCCTTCTTAAGCTTCCATCCTGAACAGAATGCTAAAGATTTATTCCCATTACGTCCAAAACGCTCAAGAACTGATACCATTAATGCATCTTGTTCTATATCTGGCTGAACAATTCCATCTTTAACTTCAAGAACTACATCTCTTCTCTTACGAACAAATGGCCCTTTAACATCCATAGATAAAACTTTTGCTTGTCCATTCTCTATACCTACTTTATATTCAAAATCTTCTTTTGTAGTTTTAGCACATTTTAATTCACCAGTTAAAATATCACTTCTCTTTGGAGCTTTAAGTTCGTAAGATAACTTACCATTTTCAGCAACTAACTTACCATTTGTTATAACTGTTTCTACATTAAATGTTTCTATACTATCTACAAAAAGAATATCAGCGATTCTTCCTGGTGCAATTGATCCTATTAAGTGATCAATTCTGTACGCTTCAGCACTATTAATAGTAGCCATTTGAATAGCAGTCATTGGCTCTACTCCTTCTTTTATAGCTAAACGTACAACATTATCTAAATGACCTTTCTCTAAAACATCAGATGCAGTTACGTCATCAGTACAGAAACTCACACGTCTTGCAAGATATGGATTTACTTCCGTTACTGCTCTTATATTTTCCTTAAGGAAATGAGTTACTGAAGATTCTCTGATTAACATATGCATTCCGTTACGCATCTTTTCTACCACTTCTTCATGATCATAACTTTCGTGGTCTAATCTTATTCCAGCACAAAGGTAACCATTTAACTCCTTACCTCTTGCCATAGGTGCGCATCCAAAAACAGGAAGTCTATTTTTAGCTGCAACTTCGATTGCTCCTAATGTATTTTCATCTTCTTCAGTTACATATTCACGAACTGTTTCCCATACGCCAAAGCACTCTGGCCATTTCTGAACTGTTTCATGAACTTCTTTAGTAAAATTAAAAGCAACTGTTGATTGTGGGAATGTATAAGGTGTCTTGTAAGGTGCACCCCAGAATACCTTTAGTGGGCTGGCTTTAATTTCATTGAATACTTCTTGTAATCCTTCTAAACCTGAAACTGAAATATACTCATCAAGTCCTGAAATCATACTTGTTGTTCCTCTTGGAACTACTGCCTTAGCATAACTTGTAATACTAAGCTTACTGCATTCGCTGTGAATATGGCCATCAATAAGACCTGGTACTAGATATTTTCCATTTGCATCGATAGTTTTAGTATCTTCTCCAACATAATCTGTTACATCACCAACTGCTACAATAGTATCTTCATAAATTGCAACATCAGCTTTGTAAACTTCACTAGTCATAACATTAACTAAATTACCGTTAACTATAACTGTATGTGCTGGTATAATACCTCTTCCTGCTTTGATAAGCTGTTTTAGATTAGTCATTGTTTGTTTCATTTTTTAATTCCTCCAATAAATAAAGTTTTAGATACCCCGACTATTTCTAGTGAACCAGGTTTCCCGTCCTGCAGATTGTATCTAGACGAATTTAATGGATAAAATAAATAAATTATTTAATTTTTAAATACATACTATACAATTAAATGATTCGTATTTTGTTTGTAAAACATTATTTTAGTAAAATAATATATAATTCTTACACAGTTTTTTTATAACTTTAATTATTATATTTAATTTTTACGATAATTAAAGTTAATTTTTGTTTAATTGTTCGTATTTATCTTGTGTGTATTCTATCATAATTTTTTATGTAAAACAATATTATTTTTTGTTTATAATAAAAATAGCTCTGTACCTAATTGTACAAAGCTATAACTATATATTATTACTCTTCTTATTCTATCTATAAATAAAATTTATCTCCTAACGATATGATTCCTCATATAATTAGAAAAATGCTATTTAATACTGAATTTCTTTTATTTTACTTAATTATTATATAATACATCAATAACATTAGTTAAAGTTTCATCCTTTCTTGAATGAAATTTTTTATGCTTTTGTTCAATTCCATTTTGTTGAGCTATATAACAAAATACTATGCCTATAGTGTTTACATTAAAACGCAATCTTGGGTGAAATGAATAAACATGTTTCCTATTACATTCTTCTTTTAAATCTTTATTATATAATGATATAAAATCACTATATAATAAATCTAATTCATCAATATTAACTTTAATATCTCTTATTTTTGATTTTTTAATTATTTCTTTAACTTCCTCTATAGTAATTTCTATATCTAAATAATATTCTTTTTTTCCTCTAACTACAGCTTCTAATAATGATATTAAGCATAATAATTTTATAAAATTCATAAGTTTTTTTTCTAACTTCATACTTAAGAACAGTTTAAAGCTATTGAAATCTTTTTTCTCAATTGTCTTTAGTATCATTAATGTAATCGGCTCTGCATATAAATAATTTGGGTATTTTGCTACATTCTTATTGAAACTTTCTTTTTGTTTAAAATTAGTTATAGTATATCTATCCATTTTTCTATCCATTCCTAGCATTCTAACACTATCAAATAACTCAACAATAACTTCTCTTTTTTCCTCATTATTTAAATTTTTATTCTCCATAATTGTGCAGTAATAACTTTCAAGGATATCATTTGCAGCGAAATAATAAATTAAATTATCCCCCTCTTTTGCTAACCTACAATAACTTAAATCTATAACACTATATAAATATAACTGTCTCCAATAATTTTCCATTAAATAAAATATTTTGTGCTGAAAACCCTTTATTTCTATTTTCGTTTTAATGTAACTAATCGCATCAATATATTCTTTTATCATTCCATTTGTGATACTATCCTCCACAAGAACTACTTCATAATAATTTAAAATATCATAAAGTTTTTTATAACATTTCATAGATTCATCATATTTTTTTATTTGAAATAGTTTTTCAGTGAACGTTGCTATGTGTGCAATAAAATCACTATAGCTAATATGTTCTGTATAATATTCTTGAATTAGTTCTTTATTATTAAATAAACTAACTTCTAGTAGTTGAAAATATACATCTATATTTTCACTATATCTAAAATCTCCAGCTTGTATATACTGCAATGTTATATTTTTAAACTTTTCAAGTTTTATAGACATATTTGCTTCAATCGGCCTTGCTTTGCGAATATGTTTTTCATTTTCTTCTAAATATACTATCTGCCATTTTGATTTTATCTTCTCAGGATTCGTATATATTATTGTAAATTTAAATGTTATATAAACTATTATTAATACTGTAAGTAAAAAGCACCCAATTATAGCTAGTTCATTTCCTCCTTTTATCAAAATTGCAAGATTAATAAACATCAAAAAAATCAATACATTGAAAATAACTTTTATAGATAATATACCTTTTTTATGAAAAATAACTTCTATTGCTTTCTCTCCATAAATATACTTATTATCTAGATTCGACATCAAAGAAACTACAGTAACAACTAGTAATGTCATACTTATTTGTGAGATAACTAAATCAGAAATGTTAAATGTTTCTCCAATATAATTTATATTCAAAACGCCTGTTTCTAAAAATTTTTCTCCCCCAATATACCAAATAAATAATCCTACAGCCATTATATATAGAAATACTATAATACATGTACTTAATATGATTCTTGCCTTATTTAGAGTCTTAAAATATTTTAAATTTAAATATCTCTTGTTCCACTGTATCCTTTTTTTTATTCTCCACTTAAAATTTATATACTTTTGTTTTAACTTATTATTAGTAAAATTCTTTCCTTCTTTCTCATTCATAATACAATTCCTCACTTAATATCAACTTGCCTCAATTATTATTCATTTCTTTTTACTCACGTTATTCTCTATTTCTAATCTACATTCTATTATATTTATATTAAAATATAATAAATTAAACTATGCTATTTAATTTATCTCTATATCAACTGTTACCTAATATAAGAAATTTTAATAAAAATCTCAGTTAATTATGATCCATTACTCCATATGATAAGTAAATTTTATATTTCATCACTGATTTACTTCTATTACTTTAATATAGGTAAATGTATTTTAACAAACTCTATATTATTAAATTCCTTCTCTTTTATATATTTCAATAAATTAACTAAATAATTTCTATGATGTCCTATACTCTTTGAGAAAACTTGAATAAATTTAATTACATCATCTTTAGATTCCTCTTTATTATTTAGATACCTACCAACTAAATAGAATCTAATAAATGAATATCTCATCAAAAGCATAATATAACCATCAAATACTGATTGTGTCTCAGAGAATGGGAACATGTAATTATACATAAAATTCACAAGATAATTTTCAAATATATAGCTATTCTTATTTATAAACTCTTCTGAGTAATCTTCAAATCCTTTTATGTAAACCTCTGAATATTTGCTTATATTATCTTCTTCAAAATTGAATCCAGACATAACTTCCTTAGTACATTCTTTAAAATAAATGCTGTCCACTTCATTAAGTATATTTAAATACTTCATTGTCTTTTTGAAAAAGTCAACTTGAAGTAAATAACTAAATTCTTCTTTATCATAAGGATCATTTACTGAATCTATATCATACTCTTTAATAAATTTAGGCACATCCTTATAGTTATATTTAAGCTCTTCTTCTAATTCATTTATAAATTCACCTAATATGTAAAGTCTTTTATTTAAATCAAACTTTCTATTCTTTATTATTTTGATACTTAAATCTCTAATCTCTTTAAGATATTTCATAGGAGAATCTTTAAATTCTTTAGATTTAGTATCTATTTCACTTGATATTATATGTTTTCCTAAAGTTTCTTCACTCTCTTCAAATTCAATACCTTCTTCTTTTGATAAAAGTATTCTTGCAGCTTCTGGACAAGATACATCAAGAGACATTTCATAATATCCATCTATTTTATTTAATATTCTAGGGAAAGATGTACAAACATTTGAAAGATATTCTTCTCCAAGGTTAGAATATATAATGCAATAATTATCTTCATCTAAAAAAGGACATCTTTTATCTCCTTTTAATTTAACTTTTCCATAGTCTACATCAGGACTTTGGCAATATTCATTGTTATGAACATTTTTCTGGAACATCTTCTTCATTTCTTTATCTTGAACTTTATAATATTGTCTGAAGGTAGTTTTATCAATATCTATATCCCAGCCAATACAACAGCTATCCTCACACTTTCCACCTATACATTCAAATTCTTTAAGATATTTGGGATATCTTTTTTTTATACTTTTTTCCATGGTATACTTCCTTTGCAAATAAATTAATTCCTGTATTTCTTTATATTTATTTTACTATAGTATTTTATATTTGTCAGACATGCTCTAATTACCCTCTAAAGCTTTCAAGTTAATTTTGGATACTTTTTTACTAAGATTATCTATTTTCTAGTTATATTAATTATGCACAAAAATAAAATAAGCCAATGATACTCTAACATCATTGACTTATCTAATAAATTTTATATATTTAAAATTTGCTACCTTTTACGAATCTCTAGGTACCTCTTTTACATACTTCCATGTCTTTCCTTCATCCTTTGATTCATACAAAGCGTTACTTACTTTATTATAGTCTCCGTCAGAACCTTGTCCTACTAAAATTTTAAGGATTCCATCTTCCTTATAAGGCATTCCTGGAAAATCAAAAGGATTGTACGTTTTTTCCTTATCTAATTTTATTTTAACTTCTGGAAGTTCTACCTTTTTGTAAGATAAACCACCATCATCTGTACGATACAAATCAGCATTGCTTCCACCACTATGAGATAAAGCTAAGAATCCAAGCTTATCATTTAAAAATGTTATTCCAGCAGCTCCTCCACTCCATCCTGAGAATGGATCTCCATTTATAACCTTCCATGTAGCTCCAGCATCACGAGTTCCATATAATGCATAAAATCTACTGCCTAGCGCTGCACCAGCTTCTACTAAACGATAACCAACTTTATCTGATAAATAAAATTCCTGTGTATCTTTATTTATTGGTATAGAAAAATTTTTATCATCATCTGACTGTAAAGATTTTGCTTCTTTAACTTCATTTAAATTCTCTACTAAATTATATCTAACAGGAGTATATCTAGTCTCTTTACCTGGTACAAATACAGAAACAGTATTTTCTATTATCTCTGATGAAACAACATCAGGTGATTTTTGGTTTCCTTCTGGATCAATATAAACAATTCCATCTGTGTTATAACCCCAGCTTCTTTTACCAAGATAAAGGATACCGTATTGCTTTTCATTCCACTTACTTACTGTTTGCTTAAGTGGAATAATTTTCATTGTATCAATTAATGGTTTTAAAAGCTTGTCTTCATTATAATCTGCATATACCTTTCTATTTAGATATACGGTAATCTTATTTGAACTACTTTTATCATAAGAAATTAAATAACTTTTTAATTCACCTTTATCATTTTTTCCATAAATAAAAGTATCAATGTATGTTATTATTCCATCTGAATCAAAGTAAAGTCTAAACTCATCAGAAACATATAATTTTTCAGGCATATGAAATTTTTCATTTATATCAGTAAAAATCCCCTCTATACCATCTTTATATATATCATTATGATTAAACTCTACAGTCTTTTTATCCTTTAAATCTTGTATAATCCATGAAAGCTTACCATTATATTTTATTCCGCTACGATATATTTTTGCTCCATAAAATAATGTTATAAAAATTATAAGTATTATAGCTAAATACGTCCATATAACTCTATAAACTGGCTTAATTCTTACACTCTCATTTAAAGCTTCCTTTAGCATCACTATTTCTTCAGGTGTTTTATTTAGCATATTCAAAACAAGTATATCTTTATTTTTAAGCTTTATAAATCCATATTTTTTATTTATGCTAAACGACTTAACATCTTGAAAATTCACTTGTATGAATCCACTTTGCAGCTCTTCTTGCAAAACATTTATTCCATTGTAATTTAATTCGTATCTATCTATAATTTGCTTTGGTACACTTACTGGATTTCTTTTAGCTCTAATTATGAACAATATAAGCCAAGCCAAGAAGAATATCATACATACACTTAATATAGCAATATTATTATTAAATCTTCCAAACCTAGCTAATGTATTTAATTCATAAAATGAAATACCATATACAAATATAAATATCGGACAAGTTAACATTGATAGAAATAACCTTTTTGTTATAACTCTCTTGTATTTTTTCATTTATACATCATTTCCCCTTTTTATTAATCTATATTTTAATACTTATATCTTTTCCGTAAAACCATTCATATTCTAAACTTAAAATTATAAATTTTATTTATAATTGCGTTTTCTTAATTAGTAATACTTTTTATATATAAGTTTAAGTAATTTATTAAATATCACAATATTCTTTATAGTTAACTATTTATAAAAAGTAGAAATATATTTCCTGAAAATACAATAACAGAAGCAATAGTAGCTTTAGCGCTTATATCTTTTCTAATCATAATAGAATATATATTTATTATTAAAAGTACAGCTGGAATCAATAAAACAAATGCAAATTTAGGCATAGTATTTAATACTTGTCCTGTGCTAGAAACCTGAACTGCTATTTCATTCGGCAAATTTTTTGCCATTATTCCATTTAAAACTAATGCAAACCTTTATCTTCTTTTTATTTTCTTCTATTTTCATATAATTCCCCCCATTACCCATTAACCCTTTTTAATTTCATCTTAATTATATTCCCATATAACTTACTTCAGTAATATCTATTTTATGCATTTCATAAGCTATATCCTTTAAACATAGTAAATACTAAATTTAAAAGCCCCTCACTTTGTGTACAAATATGAGATGCTCTTATTATTTTACCATAATATAACAGAATACCATATACATTTTAATTTATTTTATATTAAATCACTAAATGTATTTCGCTGTTAGTGATTCTTTACATTTACATAATTCCATTGGTGTTCCTTCAAAGATTATTTCTCCACCATTTGTACCACCATCTGGTCCAAGGTCAATAATCCAATCTGCACTTTTAATAACATCTATATTATGTTCAATTATAATTACAGTGTTTCCGTTATCTACAATGTTTTGAACTATATTTATAAAATTCTCAATGTCTGCCATGTGAAGTCCCGTAGTTGGTTCGTCCATAATATATACAGAGCTTTCCTTATGTAGCTCACTTGCAAGCTTTAATCTTTGACATTCTCCACCTGACAATGTATCAAGAGTTTGGCCGAGTGTTAAATATCCAATTCCCATTTCTTCTATTGACTGTAACTTAGTTTTAATTGGCTTTAACTTAAAGAATTCTATTGCTTCAGAAACTGTCATATCTAAGACATCCATTATATTTTCATCTTGGAATTTATATTCTAAAGACTCTTTCTTAAATCTTTTACCTTCACAAACATCACAAGGAGTTTTAATATTCTCCATAAAGGCAAGATTTGTTTCTATAACTCCAGTTCCTTTACAGTTCTCACAAGCACCTTCTGAATTATAACTAAATAATGATGCATTAACCTCATTAACCTTTGCAAAAGCTTTTCTAATGTTATCCATAATTCCACTGTAAGTTGCTAAATTAGATCTTGAATTTGCTCCTATTGGACTTTGATCTATTAGTACTGCTTGTTTATTTTGTTTTAAGAATTCATGCTTTATAAGTGTACTCTTACCTGAACCTGCGACCCCTGTAACTACTGTTAATACACCTTTTGGAATTGTAACTGAGATATTCTTTAAGTTATTTTTATTACAATTAACAACCTCTAAATACCCATTATGACTTCTTACATCTTCATTTATTGAAGTGCTATTATTTAATGCATTCCCTGTAAGTGTTCCTGATGTTAATAAATTTTCATAGCTTCCTTCATATACAATAGTTCCACCCTTTTTCCCTGCACGTGGACCAACATCAACTATATGATCTGCTATCTTAATTACATCTGGATCATGTTCAACAACTATTACTGTATTACCTTTATCACGTAATTTTTTTAGAAGGTTATTTAATTTATGGACATCTCTTGGGTGAAGTCCTATGCTTGGCTCATCAAATATATACATTAAATCTATAAGATTACTATTTAAATGCTTTACCATCTTAATACGTTGTGATTCTCCACCAGAAAGTGATGATGTTTCTCTATCTAAAGTTAAATATCCAAGACCTATATCTATGATATTATTGAGTTTTTCTATTATACCTTTTACTAATGGCTTAGCTTCTGGTTCATCAATTTCGGAAATAACATTTACAAGTTTATCAATCTGCATACTTGTAAGATCTGCAATATTATAACCATTAATTAAACATTTATATACTTGCTCATTAAGTCTTCTTCCATTACATAGAGGACATTCCCCTTCTTTTAGAAGTTTATTTAACTTTTTCTTTGCAGCTTCTGACATTTCCCCTTCTTTTTTTAGATATAATCTATTAAATTTAACCATTAATCCTTCATAAGTTAAATTCATTGTACCAACATCAGATATCTTTATTTTTTCAGCTTCTCCATGTAAAAACTTCTCTAATTCTTCCTCTGAATAATCACATATTTTTTTATCATTATCAAAAAAGCCTGATTCTGTGAAGAGTTTCCAATGCCAAGATCCAACTCCAAACCCTGAAAGTAAAATTGCTCCTTCATTTAAGGACTTACTTTTATCAAGAATCATGTCCATATCTACCGTTAACTTCTTACCAATACCCTCACATTCTGGGCACATGCCATTTACATCATTAAATGAAAACATATTAGCTTTACCTATATTAATACTTCCAAATCTTGAATATAAAGCTCTAAGAAATGAATTAATATCAGTAATTGTTCCTAAAGTTGATCTGGAATTTCCTCCAATTCTCTTTTGGTCAATAATTATTGGTGTTGATAAATTTTCAATGTAATCAGCCTTTACATCACCATACTTTGGTAGAAAGTTTCTTATAAAAGCACTAAAGGTCTCATTTAATTGGCGCTGCGCTTCTTTTGCTACTGTCTCAAATACAATAGATGATTTACCTGAGCCAGATACCCCTGTAAATATTGTTATTTTTCTTTTTGGTATCTTTAATGAAATATCCTTTAAATTGTTTTCTCTACACCCTTTTAAGGTTATATATTCTTGATTCATGTTCTGCCCTCCATTTATCCTATAAATCTATACTTAATTATTACTTCTTCTTTTGTGTGTAATTATAACCACATAGAAAATCTATAACCTTTATGCTTTAGATTTAATGCTAATTTTAGCTATAAGGATCTAAAATTTTAGGCTTTTATCTATTTAGGTATTGAAAATTATATCAGAAATAATTATATATTAATATATAATTCACATATTACTCCTATAAAAAACTACAAATAAAAAATAGCTATTAAAACTTATTGTGCTTTTCTAGCTATTTCTAAGTACTTATAAAATTTATATTTTAAAGTTTCTATAATCAATCTACTTATTTACTATGGTTTTCTATTATACTTTTAATACATATTTTAAAACTCTATTTCTTATATCTTTTTATAATAGTTTCTATTATTGTGCCTATCCCTAAGCCTATGAGCCCACCAAAAATCCCCCAATTTTCATTTCCTGTAATAAATCCAATTGCCATCCCTATTATAAATCCACCTATAATTAAATTAGATGAAAAGTCATGTTCATCTTCATAGTCTTCATAATCCTCAATTGAAGCTTCAATGACTTTAGTATCATCTTTAATTTCTTTAACTTCACCTAAAGTTTCATTTATTATCAAATCATCTAAAGTTACTTTAAATATACTTCTTAATTGTACAAGATTTTCTATATCAGGATATGCTTTACCAGATTCCCATTTTGAAATAGCCTGTCTAGATATATTTAAAATATCAGCAAGTTGCTCTTGTGATAACCCATTCTCTTTTCTTAGCATTCTCAAATTCTCCCCTAAGTTCAATACAATCACCTCACTTTAAATTATATTGACATTTCCACTTATATACAATAATTTTATAGTTGCTTTCTGTTAACCAGTGGTTGCAACCTAGGTAATTCCAATATTCTTTACAATTAAATTCATATTAATATTTAAACATCAAAATTATTTTTTCTCCTAAAAACCTTATATAAGTAATAAAATATATTCTGATATCAATCTTTCCTCAAAATAAAAAATAAAGCTAAACATTATCTAGGAAATTTATTATTAGACAAATTTTATATTTATTTACACTTTGATTATGCTATAATTTGCATATCGTATTGGAGGTGTTTTTTATGAAGGTTTGTAATACATTCAGCTCTAAATCAGGATGCTCCTTGCAAAGACTACAACAAAGTCAGCTATGCCTTGTTTGGAGCCTAAGCTGTTAAGTTAGCTGAAATACGTACATGTTTTAGGTTCTTTAACACATAGCTTTTTAGTATTCTTTGCTTTAATACTATCGTAAAAGTGAAGGAGTAAGGAAATGAAGTATTTAAAAGCGCAAGATGTGTTACCAGAAGAAATTCTTAAAATAATACAAGAATATGTAGACGGAGATTACCTTTATGTCCCAAGGAAAAATGGAAACCATAAATCTTGGGGAGAAAAGAGCGGTATAAAAAGTGTACTTAAGATAAGAAATAATGAAATTTACAAAAAATATCTTAATGGTACTACTATTAAGGAACTAGCTCAAGAATACTATTTGTCTGAAAAGAGTATCAGGAGAATAATAAGTCAAGAAAAACGTCTATGCTCATAATCGTTACAGAACTATTTATTAGATTGAATATTTATTTAAAATCGTGTTATTCTTTCATTGTATCAATTCAACGAAAGTTATAATTTCTAATTTAATACAATATTCATATGTAAATTGATTATGAATATTTAATATATTTTAAATTTAGATGGTTATTGTTACTTTCAGTTGAAGTAATAATAATCATCTTTTTTATTATTGATCTGTTAGTGAAATGAAACTGTAAGTAATATATTATTGTCTTACAT
>NZ_JAIKTU010000011.1:0-156863 GCF_019753795.1 Clostridium sardiniense
CCCTTATGATACATTTGATTTTTACAAGAATACAATTGCAAGTTTTATTAATTCAATATTTATTTTTCTTATTTTATCAAATTTTATACTTTTATTTTGATTTTTTTGAACATATATTCACTATATTTTCAACACCATATAAGTATCTTCATAAAAATTTTATTAGCCCCTTATTTGCTTTCTGATAAAATAGAAAAGATAATTTTAAATATACAAACATTAGTTCGTATATTTATTATAAAAAATGATAATACTCCTTAATGAATTAAAACACTAAGGAGTGATTTTTTATGAACAAAGTTTTATTGGTTGGAAATTTAATAAGAGATCCTGAAATTAATTATTCTAAAGATAAAGGACTCCCATATTCTCGTTGTATTTTAGCTGTAGATGATAGAATAGGTAAAACTACTCATTTTATACCTTTTATAATATTTGATAAAGGTGCTGAAGTTCTTTGTGAATATGGTAAAAAAGGTAGTAAAATTGGAATTACTGGATATATTAAAAGAAGTGCTTTTAATAAGGATGAATCAAATACAATTTACAATACAGATATAATTGCAGAGAGCTTTGAATTTATAGGATTTAATACTAAGAAAGATTCTAAAGAAGACGATTTGGAGCTGGTTTCAAATTCAGATATACCATTTTAATCTAAACTAGTATATCTAATCTTCACTCTGTAGATAAAAGGACTTTTTCACACAAGAAAAAGTCCTTTTAATATTTTATACACTTAATTTTGAGATTGAATACTCTAAAATTTATTTAGATAGGTCATATAACTTAAGTCTATCTATTATCTCTATTTTACCTCTATGAATTTTGATTATGTTATCCGACTCAAATTTTTTTAACATACGACTAACTACTTCTCTTGCAGATCCTAAGTTGTTAGCAATAGTATCATGAGTTATAGTTATAGTAGTATTATCTTGAAGAAATGATTCATTCATTAAAAATTTACTAAGTCTTTTATCAAAGCTTAGAAAAACTATATCTTCAATTAAGCACATTACTTCTGAGAATTTATCCTGTGTTAAATCAAGCAAGAATTTTTGAACAGCTGTATTAGAATCAGATAATTTTTTAAAATAAGTTCCATTTATAATTAAAGCTAATGAATCTTTTTCTACTTCAATACTTACATCACAAGATATATCTTTAAATGCACACGCTGCAGACAGTAGACAAAAATCTCTGCTTAATAATCTAAAAATAGTAATTTCTTTACCAGAAGTTGAATGTATAAAACTTCTAAGTTGTCCATCTAAAACAAGTATAATCCCAGAACAACTTGATGAATACTTAGAGTTTATTAAATCTCCTTTAGAATAGCTTTGCACCTTACTTATTGATAGTAGCTTACTTAATTCATCTTTAGATAATTCATTGAAAAATGGTAAAAATTCTTTTAAGTAAGATAATTTTTCTTTATTTATCATTAAAATAACTCCATAATTTATTATAATTAAATATTAACATTTATATGTGACAATGTCACAGAAAAAAGTGTATTTATTGGATATTATATATATTAAGTTAATGAAGCAAAAGACCTATTAAGGGAGAGATGTATAATGACAAAACCATCAGAATATCATAGCCAAGGATACACTTGCGCTGAATCTATAATAAAATCCTATAATGAGGAACACAATACAGATATCCCCATTTCTTTAGGTAGTGGAATGGGAACAGGAATAACAGTTGGTAGCCTTTGTGGTGCTGTTAATGCTGCTGTATTAATTATAGGATATATAAAGGGAAGAAGTGATACTTCAGAAAAAAATGATGCTAGATTATATTCTAGAAGCCTTATGAATAGAGTAAGAGAGAAATATAATTCAGAAATATGTGTAGACTTAAAAAGAAGTAAGGTTGGCTGTGGTGAAATAATAGATTTTTCATATGATGCTTTAAATGATTTATTAAAAAATAAATAAAAAAACACTCTGAATATGCATACCATATTCAGAGTATTTTTCTATTTTATTTTAAGAATTATATCTATTAAGTCCTCAGAACTCATTTTTATTTCACCTTTATAGGACTCTATATACTCTATAAGATTATCTTTAGATATCTTATTAAATATGTAAACATCTGATAGACTATATCTTACATTCAACTCTAAATCATTATCTACATAATATATTATTGATTTTACATCTATATTGTATCCTAATTCTATTAAATATTCCTTTAATCTCTCCTTTTGCCTATTTACTACGATTATTGGATTATTTATCTTTTTATCCTCATTGCCATTAGATAATATCCATTTATTTTCCTTTGCATTTCCATTAATTCTTCCTTTATCGTACCTTATATATATTACAAAAACACCTGATTTATTTACCACAAGTGTATCAATATGATTTATGTCCTTTTTACTATTAAAGCTAAAATTTTTTAATATATAATTATTATTATCTAAATTACTTAGCACTTCAGGTACTACTTCACTTAAATTTTTATCACTATTTTTATTTGGATTAATGAATTCTTTATCGTCATGCTTTTTACTTATATATTTTCTCCTCAAATAAATGTATGTTAGTAATAATGCTAATAATATTGTTACTAGATCATAAAACTCACCAAAAAAACCAGATATATCAATAATAGTATCTATAATTTCAAGAATCAAATTTACAATAAATATACTTATTATAAATGCTATAACAGATACGAATTTATTTAATTCAAATTTATTGTTCTCTTTATTTTTATCTTTGATATTATTCACATCTACTAAAATAGCCATTTAATCACACCTTTTTTATTCGATTCATACTAAAAGGGCTAGGAAAACTCTCCTAGCCCTTTTAGTATATCCAAAATATTATATTATAATTCTTGTTTTATCTCTATTTTTGAAGATAATGTTTGTAATTTTGATAATGCATCTGCCGCTTTATCCTCATCTACAAGAACCACCAACAGATCTCCTGATATTATTTCTGTACCGCCTTTTGGAATTATCTCTTTTCCACCTCTTTTAATAGCAACTAAAAGACATTCTTTTGGCCAATTTATATTCTTGATTAACTTCCCTTCAACTTCACTGCCCATAAATACAGATAATTCTAAAAGTGTTTTCTTAACATATGCTGTACAATCACTTTCACACTCTGAACCATCACAATTTTTAAGTCTCTTCTCTAATAAACTTTCATATATTGGTTCTGATTTTAGAATGTCTGATGTAACGTATGAAACAATTACTACTATAGTAAGCGCAAGTAAATGTTCAAAAGACCCTGACATTTCAGTAATTAAAATAATTCCTGTAATCGGTGCTTTTACTATTGATGCAAAGTGACCTGCCATTGCAAATATTATAAAATTAATCACATATATCATAGGAATATTAGCTGTTTTGCAAACAATAACTCCAAAGATATTTCCAACTATAGCTCCTAATACAAGTAATGGAAAGAATATACCTCCTGGTGCATTTGATCCAAAACTTATAAATGTAAATAAATATTTAACTATTAAAAATACTAATAATACCTTTATTGTAAATCCACCATCAACTAAACTCATAATAAGAGAGTGTCCTCCCCCTAATAGAATAGGTGCTGTAAGTCCAACTAATCCTGCACACAAGAATGGTATCATAACCTTAACTTGTACTGGAACCTTTGTAAATTTTGCATATATATCTTGAGTCTTTAATATCCCTTTGCTAAAAGCTACTCCAGTGATACCTACTAAAACTCCAAGAAGTATTAAAGCCCAATAATATTTAAGTGGAAATACATCAACATTCGAAAAGCCAAGTGCTGGTCCAAGTCCTAAAAAATTCTTACACATAAAATCTGCTGCAATTGAAGCTGACATAGCAGATAAAAGCACTAGTGGAGAAAAGTTTTTGTGAACTTCTTCTAATGCAAAAATAACACCTGATAAAGGTGCATTAAATGCTGCTGCAAGACCCGCACTAGCACCACTTGTTATTAAGAATTTATCTTCAATATTTAATCTTTTACATACCTTTGAGAAACCTTGCCCTACAGAAGCTCCCATCTGTACTGATGGACCTTCACGTCCTACAGATAGCCCCGCAACTAGCGCCATAGTTCCACCTACAAATTTGTATACTAAAACTCTTAACCAGTTAGCATCAAGCCTTTTCATAAGTATGCCCTCAACTTGAGGTATACCACTACCTGAAATCATAGGATCACTTTTTACCAAACATCCAACAAAAAATCCCATTGCTCCAAGTATCACAAAAACTAATAATATTGTTAATGGATGACCTTTTGAATAAGTGTAAAAATTACTAAGCAAAGGTGATAATTTTTCAACTAACACTCTATTTGCAACAACAACTAATCCTGTTATTAGTCCTATAAGTGCTGATTCCCATATTAATCTAATTTTTAAATTATTTCTATGGGGAAAAATATCACTAACGCCTTCTTTTCTTTCTTCCATCATACTTCCCCCTTAATTAAAGTCTACCTCTTATTATATATCTTATTTAATTTATTAGAAAGTAACTCTTAAGCTATAATCTTTATATATAAGCCATTTTTTCAATTAAAAATTAATTATATTTAAAATACTATCATTATTTATAGAATACTTTAAATAACTTATTTATTCATTATTATTTTTTTAATTTTTTATTAACTGATTAATAATATTGTGTTAATAAAAAAAGAGCTGTATTATAGCTCCTTTAACTTACTATTTTAAATTCATTCTGTAGTGATAAAATTATTTCCTCTGACTTCACATCAAAAATCACACTATCTAAAACCAATTCTTTAGATCTATTATAATTATTAAATATCTCTAATGCATCATCAGAATTATTGAATACTTTCCAATAACCACATAATAAACATTTTTTAGTAGTACACTCCATAAAATCTATAACATCTTCTAGAGGAATTCCTAAAAACACTCCAAGTTCATGAGGACAATGGAATCTATTATATCTTTGTACTAATTTATCTAAAATACTACCTAAATTATCTTGAAGATTATATTCAAGCTTTAATAAAAATTCTTTTGTTTCTTTATTATTTATAAATTTTTCCAAATTTTTCTCTGAATATATTAGTAAAATTATTGCTTTGTCGTCTTCCCTTAGTACTACATGCTTTAACCCTATCTTATTTAAAAATGTTTCTTTATAATTATTCCATACAAGATATTCTTTGCTATCCTTTTTTAAAGTTATTGTTGAAGATGGCTTTAAGCCACCAACTACTGGTGCTAATAAAAATAACATATATTTATCAAAATATTCAATATTATTCATATCCTTTAATTTACTCATAAACTGCTTAATTTTTATCTCCATCTTCAACACTCCTTAATTATCTTTTAGCTATATTTTTACCAATATCAATTAATTTATTCGCAGCTTCTCCTTCTGGAAATTCATTTGCTATTACTTCTCTTTCCAAAAGATCAGCTCCTGCATCTAACATTCTATCTTCCCATGCTGTCATCCATTCTCCAGTTCCCCATCCATAGGATCCAAATAAAACCATGCTCTTTCCTGAGACTTCCCCTGCTATTGATTCAACGAATGGTTCCATTTCACATTCTTCTATAACTTCCGCTCCCATAGCTGGTGATCCAAGCATAACAACATCGCAATTTTTCACATCATCAATTGATGCCCCATCGACAGTTTTTATGTTTACTTCCGCTCCTTCTTCCCTTGCTCCCTTTGCAATTAAGTTTGCCATTTCTTCAGTATTTCCTGATCCTGTCCAATAAATAATATTAATTTTCATAAATATCATCCTCTCTCATTCAATTGATATTGATTATCATTACTTGTTGATAGTATATTATTATTTCAAAAACTTGTCAAGGTCATATTTAGAAATTTATTAATTATATATCTAATAAAATACAAAAGACACCCTTATATTAACTATAAAGGTGTCTTAGTTATGTGCTACTATTTTATTATTATTTTGCGATTCTCTTACCTAAATCAACTAGTTTGTCCGCATCTTCGCCTTCTGGTAACTCTTTAACTACAACTTCTCTTTCTAAAAGTTCTGCTCCCGCATCTAACATTCTATCTTCCCATTCTGTCATGAAGGCTCCACCACCCCATCCAAATGATCCAAATAAAATCATCTTCTTCCCTGAAACATCTCCTTCTATTGACTCAACAAATGGTTCTACTTCTGTTTCTTCTAAATTTTCAGCTCCCATTGCTGGTGATCCAAGTAGTACAACATCACAGTTTTTAACATCATCTATTGATGCTCCGTCCATTGTCATTAAGTTTACTTCTGCCCCTTCTTCTCTTGCACCCTTTGCAATTAAGTTTGCCATTTCTTCTGTGTTTCCTGTTGATGAATGATATATTATATTAATTTTCATAATTTCTCTCCTCTTTCCAATCGATAATCTTTATTTGTTAATAATATACCTCATTTAATAACCAAAGTCAATATGTTTTAGGTAAATTCTTATCATTTTACTCAGATTTATTTTTTACTCAAAAAAGCTCCAATAGAATTACTATTGAAGCCTACCATCTTCCATCTTTAACACTCTTTTTGCAACCATATTTGCAAAACTAATATCATGGGTTATTATCATTATTGTTATTCCTTCTTCATTCAGTTTTTTTATAATTTCTCCAACCTCTATTGTTGTTTTAGGGTCAAGTGCTGATGTGGGTTCATCAAAACATAGAACTTTTGGTTCCATAGCAAGAGCTCTTGCTATAGCAACTCTTTGTTTTTGTCCACCTGATAATTCGAAAGGATAATTGTTTTCTTTATCTTCCATTGAAAGACTTTTTAATATTTCTCTTGCCTTTTTTATTGCACTCCCCTTACTCTCCTTTAAAACTCTTATAGGTGCTTCAATTATATTTTCTAAAACAGTCATGTGAGGGAATAAATTAAAATTTTGAAATACAACCCCTATATCTTTTCTAACTTCCTTTAATGCTTTACCATCTACATATACACCATTTTTGCAAAATACCTTATTATTTATCTTTATAAGTCCATCATCACATTTTTCAAGACCTGTTATACATCTTAATAATGTAGTCTTACCTTCTCCAGATCTTCCAACAACTACAACAGTTTCCCCTTTATCTATTACTAAATCTAAATCTTTAAATACATCATTTTTCCCAAAACTCTTTTTAATTCCTTTAACCTCTAACATATAGTTCCCTCCTATTTATAGTAATTATATTTCTTTTCTAATTTTTTAAATACGTTAGTTAATACTATAACTAATATAAGATATAAAATTCCAACTATAACTAGTGGAAATAATGATGCTTCTCTATTAGTAGCTATTTTACCGACCATTAATATATCTTGTAATCCTACTATATACACAAGAGCTGTATCTTTAATTAAGCTTATTACTTCATTTCCAATTGGAGGAATCACCTTCTTAAAAGCTTGTGGAAGAATTACTCTAATGTAAACATCAAATTCTGAAAGACCAAGCATTTCACAAGCTTCTAATTGTCCATCATCAACACCTTCAATACCAGCTCTAAATATTTCTGCAAAATATGCACCATAATTTAATACAAATGCCACTATTGCAGCAGTAAATCTTCCAAATCTAACTCCAACTAAAGGCAATCCAAAGAATATAAATATTATTTGTAATAATAATGGTGTTCCCCTCATAATTAAGATATACAAATCTACAATTCTCTTAGTTAATTTATTTCCTTTAACCCTTAATATAGCAACTATAATTCCAATAGGTATAGAAAGTATTAAGGTTAATATAAATACTGAAAGAGTAATCTTAAGACCACCCATTAATTGATCTATTAACATTTCAAAATTCATCATTATTCTCCTTCCTTAATTACGATATCTTTTCCAAACCACTTCTCTGATATTTTCTTTGCTATTCCATCACTTATTACTTCTTTTAACCCTAAATTTATCTCATCTTTTAATTTTTCATTTCCTTTTTTAATCCCTACAGCAAAGTCTTCGCTACCAAAATTATCATTTAAAACTTTATACTTATCAGTACCACGTGCGTTCATATAATACCTTGCAAGAACTTCATCTGCTACTACCCCATCTATTCTTCCTGCATCTAAATCCATTAATGCATCATTATTAGATTGATATGATATAAAGTTACCTCCGCTTAGAGATTTTACAAATCCTGAATCCTTCATTACTGCATCTGAAGCACTTGATGCTGCTTGAACTCCTATTTTTTTATCTTTAAAATCATTTTTATCTTTTATATTTGAATTAGATCTAACTATTATTACTTGACGATCACTAATATAAGGATTTGAAAAATCCACTTGTTCTTCTCTCTCCTTTGTAACTGAGTATCCATTCCAAATTAAATCTATATCGCCATTTCTAAGTTCTGTTTCTTTCATTGTCCAATCTATTGGCTGAAATTTTATCTCTTTATGTATCTCTTTTCCTACTGCTTTTGCTAAATCTATATCAAAACCTACTACCTGTCCATCATTATTTATAAATCCCATAGGTACAAATGTATCATCATAACCTACTATAAGTACATTTTCATCTTTCTTTTTGTTATTTTGATTTAGAATATGTACTAATCCAAAACCAATAATAATAACTAAAATCCAAATTAATAAATTAAGTACTGTCTTTCTCATTTATATCCCTCCTCACTTCATTACTTTATCACGTTAAAGTAATGAAGTCAATAAATAAAAAAGAAAACTTCAAGAAAATAAAAACTTGAAGTTTTCTTTTTATTTATTAAGCAATTCTTTTAATGTTCCTGTAACTTTATCTTCATGTCCAAGAACAGTATTATTCTTTACAGATTTATTATTATTCTTTAATTTATCTTCTATATTTTCTTTATTTTTATTTAAACCACTTTCAATGTTCTTATATCCTTCTATTAACTCATCCATTCCACTTGCACTCTTCTTCACATCATCTACTCCAGATAGATCTATATTTAAAGAAACATTCTTACCTGAATCTTTTATCTCATTACTATTCTCAGAAGAACTTTTTGATTCTATCTTATTATCTCCTGTGCAACCAGTAAACATCATAGCTAATATTACCACAAATAAACTGCAAACTATTTTCTTCCTCATATAACCTCCCTATTATAAGCTATCCTTATATTATTATAAGACATACTTATATTTGATAATATATACTTATATTATTATTTTATTTCCCAAGTTTTCAACCCTATTCAGAAACATTTACACAATGTTAATATAAAAAACCTCTAGAGAATTAATTCCCTAGAGGTTTTTTCTAATTTTTGCTATCTTTTAACATTTCCCCAATTGCTGCAATACTTCCAAGTGATGATAATGTTTCATTTGGTAATATTAATTTATTTGCAGGGTTTGTAGCCATTTCTTTTAAAGCTTCAACTTGCTTTAATGCAATAACTCTCTCATCAGTACCTGACTCTATAATTGCTGCATTTATCATTCTTACAGCTTCTGATTCAGCAATCGCTATAGCTTCTATTGCTTTAGCTTTACCTTCCGCTTCTAAAAGTTGAGATTCTTTTAACCCCTCTGCTTTTCTAATTTGAGCTTCTTTTTGAGCTTCTGCTTCTAATATTCTAGCTTGCTTTTCTCCTTCAGCTTTTTCAATTTGAGATTGCCTTCCTCCTTCTGCTTGAAGAATCATAGCTCTCTTATCTCTTTCTGCTTTCATTTGCTTTTCCATTGCATTTTGTATTTCAGCTGGTGGAATTATATTTTTAATTTCTACTGAAAGTATCTTTATTCCATATGCATCTGTTATTTCATCAATTATAATAAGCAATTCTTGATTTATCTTATCTCTTCCTGATAAAACCTCATCTAAAGTCATATTACCTATTATATTTCTTATGTTAGTTGTTGCTGAATATACTATACCTGATCTAAAGTCTTCGATATTGTACACTGCATCTTGAGCATTTAAAAGCTTGTAGAATATAACGTTATCTACTGATATATTAACGTTATCCTTAGTTATAACAGTTTGTGGTGGTACATCAATTATTTGTTGTTTTGTAGAAACCTTTCTTCTTACAAAATCAGCAAATGGAATTGTTACATGCCATCCTGGTTCTAATACCCTATGGAATTGTCCAAACCTTTCTACTACATACAGATATCCTGTATTAACGATTTTTATTGATGATAAAATAATAATTAATATTAGTACTATTAGTACTATTGCAATTATAAGTCCTACCATTATTATTCCTCCCCTTTATATTTATTTATTGTAAATTTATTACCTTGTATTCCTGTGATAATAAATTTATCACCTTTTCTAATTATCTCACCTTCATTAACCGCAGCCCAATATATTCCAGAAACTTTTATTCTTGCTACATCTTCTATTCTTTCCTCTGCATCAAATATCATACCTATATAAGTTTCTTCCATTAATGGAGTTGTTCTTATACTAGCTTTAAACTTTTTCCTTGCCCAAGGATACCCTATTCCAATTGCAATTAAACTTACAATACCGAATATTATAACTTGTACTAAAAAACTTAATGCAAATAAATTTGCAAACATAGCTACTATTGCTCCAAGTCCAATCCAAGAAAATAAGAATGCACTAGTAGCCAAATCAATACCTACCATTACTATAGCAACTATAATCCAAAGTAGTGTTAAAAGCATTTCTTTACCCTCCTTTTATTTTACTACATATTACCATTATATCATTAAAATGTGTAATGATACTTAAACTTTATAATTTAATTATATCTTTATAATTATCTTTTTACAATTTCTTAATAACCTCTTTAAAGGTTATTAGATAACTTTTAATAACGCTTTTATAATCTTTTCTCTTGTTTTCATTGATTTTCTAATATTTTCATCTTATTATTGTTATATATAGGATATAAACTAGTAATACTAATTACGACATACTATTTAATGGAGATGATAAATATGGATTTTATAAAAGTTGCATCAGCCTGTCCTAAAACGAAAGTGGCTGATATTGAATATAATGTAAGTGAAATTCTAAAATGTATTAAAGAAGCTAAAGATAAAGAGGCTAAAGCTATCGTTTTCCCTGAGTTATGTATAACTTCATATACTTGTGGTGATCTTTTTCTTCAAGATAGGTTAATAAATGAGTCCTTAAAAGGTTTAGTATCAATAATGCTTGAAACATCAAGTACTGATATGATAATTGCAGTTGGAGCGCCTCTTTTAAAAGGATGCATTTTATATAACTGCGCTTTCATTCTATTTAAAGGAAAAATTCTTGGAATAGTTCCAAAATCATATATACCTAATTATAGTGAATTCTATGAAAAAAGATGGTTTTCTGAAGGTATAGGAATTATTAATCAAAAAGTTGACCTTCCATTCCAAAGAGATATTCCATTTGGAACAGATTTAATCTTCTCATCTGATAACTTCACATTTGGAACTGAGATTTGTGAAGATCTTTGGGTAACTATACCCCCAAGTTCTTACCTGTCACTTCTTGGAGCAAATATTATATTTAATCTATCTGCATCAAATGAACTTGTTTCAAAAGCAGATTACAGAAAAAGTTTAATATCTAATCAAAGTGCTCGTTCAATTTGTGCATATATATATTCATCTGCTGGAGTTCATGAATCATCAACAGATCTTTTATTTAGTGGACACTTATTAATTAGTGAGAATGGAACTATATTAAAAGAAAATGAAAGATTCCAAAGAGAAAATGAAGTTATATATGCAGACATTGATACTTTTAGATTAAAAGCTGAAAGAATGAAAAACTTAAGTTTTAGAGATGCATCAAAATTTGCACCTTTTAATGTGAGGATAATAGATTTTGATTTTGATAATGTAGAAAATAATTCTTTTGATAGATACATAGATAAGCATCCTTTTGTACCTTCAAAAGAAAGTGAAATGGAAGCAAGGTGTAAAGAGATATTTAATATACAAGCTTCAGCACTAGCTAAGAGACTTGAACATGTAAATCTTAATAAAACTGTTATAGGAATATCAGGTGGTCTCGACTCTACATTAGCTTTACTTGTAATAGTTAAGACTTATAAGCTTTTAAATATTGATAATAAAAATATAATTACAATCACTATGCCAGGATTTGGCACAACAGATAGAACATATAATAATGCATTAACTCTTTGCAAAGAACTTGGTTGTGATTTAAGAGAAATAAATATAGTAAATTCAGCTCTTCAACATTTTGAAGATATTGGCCATGATAAAGATATACATGATGTTACTTATGAAAATGTTCAAGCAAGAGAAAGAACGCAAATTCTTATGGATATAGCAAATAAAGAAGGCGGTATCTTAGTTGGTACTGGAGACTTATCTGAGCTTGCCCTTGGGTGGTGCACTTATAATGGAGATCATATGTCTATGTACTCTGTTAACCCTTCAATACCCAAAACCCTTGTTAGATATCTAGTAAATTATGTAGCTCAACATGAATCTACTAAAATAGTAAAAGATACTTTACTTGATATATTAGATACTCCAGTAAGTCCTGAACTTCTTCCAAAGGACGAAACTACTGGTGAGATAACTCAAAAGACAGAAGATATAGTTGGTCCATATGAATTACATGATTTCTTCTTATATCACTTTATGAAACATGGTTCTTCAAAGGAAAGAATTCTCTTCCTAGCAGAACATGCATTTAAAGGTGATTATTCAAAAGAAACAATAGAAAAATGGTTAGATAAATTCTTATGGAGATTCTTCTCTCAACAATTTAAAAGAAGTGCCCTTCCTGATGGTCCTAAAGTTGGAACAATATCCTTAAGTCCTCGTGGTGATCTTAGAATGCCATCAGATGCATCTGTAAATTCTTTTAGATAAAATTAAAAGATGGTGATAAATATATCACCATCTTTTTTCTATCTACAAACTGCTTGTGCTAAAATAGCTTGTATTTCATATATATCTACGCCTTTAGTAAATTGCTTTTGTATAGGCTGTGCTGTACCTGAAATCCATATTTTAAGTTCTGAATCTAAATCAAAATGTCCTGACGATTCTACTGAAAAATGAGTTATACTTTTATAAGGTATACTATGATATTCTACCTTCTTTCCTGTAGCACCTTGAACATCTACCATTATAAGCCTTTTATCTGTAAAGATAAATGTATCTCTTATAAGCTTGTATGCTTTTTCAATACTTTCTCCACTTGCAATTAATTTACCAAAATCCTTAATAACAGAATCTCTTGAAACTTCTGAAGCATTTCCCAATATTCCACCTAATAAACCCATATTCCACATCTCCCTTTATAAAATAATTTTACGTTATTATACCATTTTTTCTTCTTATTTAACTTCTTTTATTTTAGCTTGTACTAATATTATACAATATCTCCTTTTTCTCTAACTTCTTTCACTTTAGCTTGTACTAATCTTACTAATTCTTCTTTGTCAGATTCATTATTTACTACATCCATTTTATCCATATCGATTATTAGTACATCTGATGCTTTATAATGATTATCTACCCAAGCATCATAATCTTTCCATAAAAATTCGTAATACTCTCTTAGATCATCATCTATTTCAAACTCTCTACCTCTAAGTTTAATTCTTTCTAATACTGTTTCAAATGATCCTTTTAAATAAACCATTATATCTGGTGCCTTCTTTGGCAACTCCTCAAGTTCTTCCATCATATTATTTAATAGATTTTCATATATGGACATTTCAAGCTCTGATATTCTGCCAAGTTCCATATTCTTTTTTGCAAAATACCAATCTTCATAAATTGATCTATCTAATACATTATTATTATGTACTAAAGCTTCCTTTATACTTTTAAATCTTGTATTTAAAAAATATAATTGTAATAAGAATGGATATCTTTTCTTATTTATTTCTTCTTCTGTTTCACTATAGAATAAAGGTAATATTGGATTATCATCTACACTTTCATAAAAAACCTCTGAATTAAAATGTTCTCCAAGTATTTTTGCAACTGAGCTCTTTCCAAGTCCTATCATTCCGCCAACAACTATCAACATGTCTCACCTATCCTTTAAATTTACTTTTCCACAATATTTATTCATAATAACAAAATTGTCTATTTATAAGAATACAAATTTTATATTTCTTAGTCAATAGTCATTTATTTTTTCTAGTAAATATTCATTTTTTCTATATTTTTAATTTATTCTACAAATATCCTCCATATGTAATAGATTACTTCACTAAATGTTTTAATCCTCCTTTACAATTACCTATTCTATAAGCTATAATTAATAAGTTGATAATTAATTATAGAATGTACGGTACAAATATATAACAAATATATAACAAATATATAACAAATATATAATAAATATATATATGAAGGGAAATTTGAATGAATAATATAAAATTTGAAGATTTAAACTTAAGAGAAAATATCCTAAAGGCGATAACTGATTTAGGATATGAAGCACCATCAGCGATACAAGCACAAAGTATACCATTAGCTACAGAAGGTTATGATTTAATCGGGCAAGCACAAACAGGAACTGGAAAAACTGCTGCTTTTGGTTGTTCAATACTTAATACTTTCGAAAGATCAAATAATGTTGGTGCATTAATACTTACTCCTACAAGAGAGCTTGCAATCCAAGTTTATGAGGAGTTTAAAAAGCTTACTAAGTACGAAAAATTACAAGTATTACCTGTATATGGCGGAGATTCAATCACTAAACAAATAAAGGCTTTAAACCAACATGTTGATATAGTTGTTGGAACACCTGGTAGAGTTCTTGACTTAATCAGAAGAAAAAAACTTAACCTAAACAAAGCTAACTATTTAGTATTAGATGAAGCTGATGAAATGTTAAATATGGGATTTATAGATGATATAGAGAGCGTTATAAATGAATTACCTGAGAGTCGTCAAACACTTTTATTCTCTGCTACAATGCCACCTCAAATCAAAAGATTAGCTAATAAGTATATGAAAAAGGATGCTAAGCATATCGAAATTAAAAAGGTAGCTATGACAGTATCTAAAATCGAACAAAAATTCTTTGAAGTTAATCATAAGAATAAATTTGAAGCATTATGTAGAGTTCTAGATTTTGATAATCCAGAAATAGCTATAGTATTCTGTAGAACTAAAAAGGGCGTAGATGAATTAGTTCAAGACATGCAAAGCAAAAACTATGTTGTTGAAGGTATGCACGGTGATATGTCTCAAGTTCATAGAATGAAGACTTTAAAGAGATTTAAAGAAGGTTCATTAAACTTCTTAGTTGCAACTGATGTTGCTGCAAGAGGAATTGACGTTGAAGGTGTTACTCACGTTATAAACTACGATTTAACTCAAGATGTTGAAAGTTATGTTCACAGAATCGGAAGAACAGGAAGAGCTAACAGAGAAGGTACTGCTTACTCATTCGTTACTCCAAGAGAAAATGGAATGATGAGAGAAATCAAGAAAGTTACTAAAGGTAATATAGAAAAAGCTAAAATACCTACAGTAGATGAAATTCTTGAAAAGAAACTTCAAGATAAGTACTCAAGCATAGAAGAAGTACTTGAAAAGAAAGCATTTAAGAAGTATCTACCTCTTGCTGAAAGTATCGCTGAAAACTTTGAACCAGTTGATGCTATAGCTGCATTACTTAAAATGCAATTTGATAATGAAATGTCATTTGACTATAAAGAAAATGCTCTAACTGCTCCAAAATCTGAAGATGTTAGACTATTCTTCTCAATAGGTAAAAGAGATAAGTTATCACCAAAAACTTTTGTAAAGTTTATTGCTGATAGAGCTAAAATAAACGGATCAAAAATTAATAAAATAGATATACTTGAAAACTTCTCATTTGTTTCAGTAGATCCTGATGTACAAAAGAAGGTTGTTGAGAAATGTTCAGGAATTAAACTTAACGGTAGAAGAGTTAATGTTGAAGTAGCTACAAAAAGAAGATAATTTATATATTTAAAAGTAAGGTTATTTAACCTTGCTTTTTTTATTTATATTAATATCCTATTTATTATCAATCTATAAAAATACATTCTACTAATTCTTAAAAAATAACTCTTTTTTAATTTAAAAACAAAAAGAGTAGTTATATTTACAATCTAACTACTCTTTTCTACATCTGTTCTATAAACATGTGTTATCCCTTTCTTATTTTGAAGATAATTCTTCTGATAATTTTTTTAACTCTTCAAAATTTAATTCTGAAAGATCTCTTCTATTGTACTTATCACTAGCAGCTTGTTTAATTTTTGTGATAAATTCTTCTCTATAATCCATCATTACTTGCTCCCCCTTTCAAATAGCATTATAAAATAATATTATACTCCTTATTATATACTTGTCAACAAAAAAAGTGCCAGAAATTCTGACACTTATCCTAAGTATGACGCTGCACTAAGTGCTGCAACATTTCCTTCTCCAGCAGATTTTATATACTGATACGGCGTACCAATACAATCTCCTGCTGCAAAACATCCTTTAATATTTGTTTTCATTAATCTGTCTACTTTTATATGACCATCTTCAATCTCAAGTCCTGGTACTAATTGAGTTGGTGGAACAGCGTTTTTTAATAAAAACACACCATCCGTTTCTAACTCTTCTCCATTTTTAAACAAGACTTTAGAAACTTTAGACTCACCTATAATTTCAATCGGTGTCTCTTTTATTACATTTATACTGTCATTTAACTTATAATCACCTTTATACATTGGAACAAAGAACACTTCACCTGCTAACTCACTTACAAAGTTTGCTTCTTCTTCTCCAGCCTCGTTATAACTGATTATAGTTACTCTCTTACCTTTATAAAGAGGTGCATCGCATGTTGCGCAGTATCCTACACCTTTTCCTATAAACTCTTCTTCTCCTTTTAATGGTTTTGTATATTCTACTCCAGTTGCTAATATAACTGTTTTAGCTTCATACATCTTTTGGTTAACCATTAAAGTAAAATAATCTCCCATAGAATATATGGTATTTATTCTCTCATTTACAATTTCTATACCCATCTTATTTATATGGTTTTGAAAGCTTTCTAGAAGATTTTTTCCTGTACCTGAAGTAAACCCTAAATAATTATTAACTTTGGGAGCCTTTTCTATTTTATCACTAAGATTATTATTCCCAAAAATTATAAATGATTTATTTCTAATCTTTGCATTTAATGCTGCTGATAATCCTGCGGGACCACTTCCTACTATAGCAATATCATATCTACTATCCATAGAAATTCTCTTATATATGCTTTTCTATTAAAGCTTTTATTTGATCTTTTGGTAAAAATCCTACAACCATATCAACATCTTTTCCGTCTTTAAATACTTTTAAAGTTGGTATACTTTGTATTTGATACTTATTAGCTACTTCTGGGCTTTCATCAACATCTATTTTAACAAATTTAACATCTTCCATTTCAGTTTCTAATTCTTCTAAAACAGGGGCTATCATTTTGCAAGGCCCACACCAAGTTGCAAAAAAGTCAACTAAAACTACTCCTTTTTGATCTAAAACTTCCGCACTAAAACTATTATCTCCTATGTGTCTTGGCATAATAAATTCCTCCTAATTCATACCCCTAAGGGGTATATTTCATATTTTCTTAATAATAACTCTTTTCAAACTAATAGTCAATACTATTTTTAACAATTACTCCTATAATATTCTTTAATATTGTTTTAATAATATTAAAGAATATTATCAAATACAAAATAGGTTAGAGTTTTTTTAAATTTTATTGCTCTAACCTATTTAAAATTACAAAGTATTAGTTTAATTTAATTTAATTTTATAGCTGAATTATAAAGATTTGCATACACTCCTTCTTTTTCTAATAATTCATTATGTGTGCCTTTTTCTTCAATACCATTATCAGTTAAAACTACTATTTCATCTGCATTTCTTATAGTTGATAATCTATGTGCTACAACTATAGTAGTTCTTCCAACGCAAAGTTTTTCTAATGATTTTTGTATCATATATTCAGTAGTATTATCAAGTGCTGATGTTGCTTCATCTAATATAAGAATTGGTGGATTCTTTAAAAATACTCTAGCTATTGATATTCTTTGTTTTTGACCACCTGAAAGTTTTACTCCTCTTTCTCCTATATAAGTTTCATAACCATCTTTTTGTGCCATTATAAAGTCATGAATGTTAGCAAGCTTACAAGCCTCTATAACTTCATCTTCAGTTGCATGCATATTACCATATAGAATATTTTCTTTTATAGTTCCTGTAAATAAGAATACCTCCTGCTGAACTATACCTATATTCCTTCTTAATGAATCAACCTTAGCATCATAAATACTATTTCCATCAATTAAAATATCTCCACTTTCTATTTCATAGAATCTAGGAATTAAATTACAGAATGTAGTTTTACCACCTCCTGACGGACCAACCAATGCAACCATTTTTCCAGCCTCTATATCTAAAGATATTCCTTCAAGAATTTTTTTATCTTCGTAGCTAAAATGAACACCTTTAAATTCTATATTACCCTTAACATTAGATAAATTTTTAGCATCCTCTTTATCTTGCTCATCTTGGACACTTAATATATCAGTAAATCTCTTAAATCCAGTCATACCATTTTGATATTGTTCCATAAAGTTTATAAGCTTTTTAATAGGATCAGTAAATAATTTTATATATAAAACATATGCCATAAAATCACCTATGTTTATTTTTCCATATAAAGTGAATATACCACCAGCTATTAAAACAATATAATTTAATAAATCTACATAGAATCCAGCTCCTGAAAAATATTGAGCCATAATTTTATAAGCACTCTCTCTTGCTTTTTTAAATCTTGAATTTCCTACTTCAAATTTTTTAACTTCATACTCTTCACTTACAAAAGCTTTTGAAACCTTTATACCTGATATACTATTTTCTAAAGTAGCATTTACAAATCCTGTTTCTTCTCTTGTTTTAAGAAATGCTTTATGCATTCTATTTCTTTGTATAAATGTAAAAATAACTATTATAGGGATAAAAGCAAATATTATAAGTGTAAGTAACACATTTATATTTATAAGTATTAAGAACGATCCAACTAACATTATAATTGAAATAAATAAATCTTCTGGACCATGATGTGCAAGTTCTGAAATATCATTTAAATCATTAACTATTCTAGACATTATATCTCCAGTTTTGTTGTTGTCAAAATACTTGTTTGGAAGTCTTTGAAGGTGAGTAAATAGTTCTCTTCTCATATCTCCCTGCATTCTTACTCCAACTACATGTCCCCAATATTGCATAAAATAAGCACAAAGTGCTTTAACAATGAAAATCATAATCAGTGCTATTGCAAAAGTAATTATCATTCTCAAGTTTTTATCCGGTATAGATATATTTATAAGCTCCTTTGTCATATATGGATATACCAAATCACATCCGGCAGCTATAAGTGCTGCAAGCATATCAAATAAAAATAGCCTTTTATAAGTCTTATAATAACTAATAAATTTCTTTAACATATTTTCTCCTTACAGTAAATTAATAATATTTTTTTTGTACTTTTGAAGTTCCTCTGTAAAAACTCCCTTTATCTTTAGTGGACTCTCTCCAAGGATTATTATTTTTCCTTGAAAATAAATACACTCATCTACATCATGGGTTACAAATACAACTATTCTCCCATCCTCTTTAAAAATTTTTTTAAATTCATCCATGATTATGTATTTTGTTTTATAATCTAAAGATTTAAAAGGCTCGTCCATAAGTATTACATCTGAAGGCTTCCCAAGAGCTCTTGCAATATTAATTCTTTGCTTCATTCCTCCACTTAGCTTATCTGGATACCTATTGGCCCATTCTAAGCCTTGAACTTTTTCTAACACCTCTTTAATCTTCAGTTCTAAATCTTCCCCTTTATAATAATGTTTTAAGGCAAGATTTAGATTTTCTTTAACTGTAAGCCAAGGTATTAGTCTATCTTCTTGAAAGATATAACTAACACTTTTTAAATTACAGCCATCTATTTTTCCGCTATCAATATCTAATAGTCCAGAAATAAGATTTAAGATTGTACTTTTACCTCTTCCTGATTCCCCTATTAGACAATTTATCTTTTGATTATCTAATACTAAGTTAAATTTATCTAGTATTTTCTTTTCTCCAAAGCTTTTGCTTACATCTTTTAATATTAGCTTACACATCTTCACTCTGCCACCTGTAATATTTCCCAGTTAAAATCTTATTTAATAATTCAAACAACAATGATATTATAGCAATAATTATTATCCATGCAAATATCCCTGGGGTATTAAAATTCATTTTTTCTAATTGAACCGCAGCTCCAATACCATATTGGGGTTGACCATGAACTTCTCCTGCAATTACAACTTTAAATGCTAATGATATAGTTGGAACAAGTATTCTAAGTATATAAAATATTATATTAGGTATATATACTTTCTTTATTCTCTCTGTCATTGGTACTTCATATATTAACATCATTTCTTCTAATTTTTTATCATTTTTTGTTAGGGTATTTATAATACCCTCATAAAGAATTGGAAATACAATTGCGATACCAACTACAAAAGGTGCACTATCTTTATCAAACCATATAAGTGCAAGTACTACTAATACAAGTGTAGGGATGGTTTTTCCTATAGAATTCAAAGGTTTTAATAAATTATTTATAAAGGGGTACATACTAGATAGTACCCCTATAATTATTGCTACTATAAGTGCAACTCCAAAACTGATAATTGTTCTATAAAAGCTCCAAAATACAGTTAATAAAAAGTCTTTCTCTCTAATTATTTCTAATAGTGAAGTATACACTTCTTGAAGTTTTGGAAGATATATATCATTATTAATTTTAACTGCAACTATTTGCCAAATTACTAATAATATAATTGCTCCAAATAGTATCTCTAATTTATTTTTCCATGTAGATTCCTTCATCTGGAATCTTTCCTCCAATTGACTTTTTATCAAAACCATCTAGCTTCTTAAAGTAAGTATTGTATTCTTTCTCTGAATACTTTATTGGAACATATTTAAGGTTTGACTTTTCTATAGATTTAGTGATTATATCCTTATTAGCTGAAACTCCTATTTCTTCACAGATTGCTCCAAGCTCTTTTTTATCTTCTAATGCATAATTAACGCTATTTTCTAATTCTTTTAAGAATTTATCTACAAATTCTTTATTATTTTTTATTAAGTCTTCTTTAACTATTATAGTTGCTTGAGGGAATCCATATTTTGAATCATTTTGTTTTTTCCACTCATCGTTTAGATTCATTATAATATTAAGATCAGGTTTCTTTGCAAGAACTTGGCTTAATGCCGGTTCTGGTATAACTGCAAATTTAGCCTTTCCTGATAAAATTGTTGGTGCAAGCTCTGTAATTCCATTTAAATAACTAAATGTAATATCCTTATCAATATTAAATCCTAAATGAGTTAATACATCTCTTGTTACTATATCAGGTGTAAGTCCTTTACCTATATTAAATATATCTTTTCCTTTTAAATCTTTTATATCTTTAATCTTTTCTGTTGATACTAAGTAGAATGATCCCCAACCAGTTGTAGCCGCAATTTTATATCCAGCTCCTTTATTATATTGTGTTGCTGCAACATTTGATGGAACTATTGCAATGTCAGGTTCACCTTTCATAACTGAAGTTACAATATTTTCTGGTGTTTTTTCTATTGAATAAGTAACATTATATCTCTTTTCTATTACTGGGTTATCTTTAATTAATTTAGCAGCACTTATTGCTGGTAGTCCATCTGGAATAGCTACTTTAATTTCTTTTGCAGGTTCTTTTGCTTTTTCTTCGCTATTTCCACATCCAACAAAAGCAAATATTGATAATACAACTAATAATAAAGCCGTAATCTTTTTCTTCATAATCTTCTCCTCCTCATATTTAATATATATTATTGTATTTTAAAGCTAATATATTGCATATAATTTGTAAAATATGCTTTCTTATTACACATAAATTAATAAGCTTTTTACTTTATATTAAATTATATCAAAAAAAAGTATATATCTCTATAAATTTACCATGTATTTATTTTCATCAATCTGATTACCCTATATTTAGTAAATATTTTTTTATTTAATCATATTTTGTAAAGAGGTGATAATTTATGTATAACAAATCTATAGATGATGTTTTAAAAGAATTTTCTACTGATAAAAATAAAGGCTTGTCAGAAGCAGAAGCAAAAGCTAGACTTGAGAAAAATGGTTTAAATAAGCTATCATCTAAAAAACCCAAAACTCTTCTTAGCATTTTCCTTGCACAAATAAATGATGCAATGATTTATATACTAATTGGTGCTGCAATTATCTCTGCAATAATGGGTGAATATAGTGATTCTATTGTAATACTTATAGTTATCTTGATAAATGCAATTATTGGTGTCGTTCAGGAGTCTAAGGCTGAAAAGGCACTTTCTGCATTAAAAGAACTTTCAACACCTAAAGCATTAGTTAAAAGGAACGGTGAAGTTATAGAAATTCCATCAGAAGAAGTTGTTTTAGGTGATATTGTTGTTATAGATGCTGGTAGATATATTCCTTGTGATTTACGTTTAATCCAAACTGCTAACCTTAAGATTGAAGAGTCTGCATTTACTGGTGAATCAGTTCCAGCTGATAAGGATGCAACTAAAGTATTTGATTCTAAAGATATTCCAGTTGGCGATAGAGAAAACATGGCATATATGTCTACTTTAGCAACTTATGGTCGAGGTATTGGAGTATGTGTTGCAACAGCTATGGATACTGAAATAGGTAAGATAGCTAAAATGATTGAAAACGAAGAAGAGGATATGACACCTCTTCAAAAGAAATTATCTTCTCTTGGTAAAATTTTAGGAATAGCCGCGATAATTATATGTGTGCTTATATTCGTAATTGGTTTATTCCAAGGCAGAGATACCTTTGAAATGGCTCTTACTGCTATTAGCTTAGCAGTTGCTGCAATTCCTGAAGGTCTTCCTGCTATAGTTGCTATAGTTCTTGCGCTTGGAGTCCAAAGAATGATAAAGCAAAATGCTATAGTAAAAAAATTACCTGCTGTTGAAACTCTAGGTTCTGTAAATATTATATGCTCTGATAAAACTGGAACTTTAACCTTAAACAAAATGACTGTTAGAAAAGTTTATGATACAAATTCCATTTTATCTGTAGATGACATTAATGATCTTAATGATAATTCTAAAATATTATTTGAAACCATGATTCTCTGTAATGATGCTACTTTATCAGATAAAGGTGATACAGGTGATCCTACAGAAATAGCACTTTTAGATATTGGTGTTAGATTTAATTATTACAAAGATGAATTAAACAATAAATATAATAGAATTGATGAAATACCTTTTGATTCTGATAGAAAGCTTATGAGTACAGTAAATAAATATGATAATCATTACAGAGTTCATACAAAGGGAGCTATTGATTCATTGTTTAAAGTATGTACTAAAATCCTTATAAATGGAGAAATAAAAGATTTAACTGATCCTATAAAGAAGGATCTTTTATCTAAATCAAATGAAATGTCCAATGAAGCTTTAAGAGTTTTAGGTGGTGCATATAAGGATTTAGAGTCAGAGAATACTTCTATACCTGATATTGAAAAAGATCTGATTTTTGTTGGATTAATGGGCATGATTGATCCTCCTAGAGAGGAAGTTAAAGGCTCCATAGACCTTTGTGATAAAGCTGGGATAACAACAATAATGATAACTGGTGACCATAAAAATACAGCATATGCTATTGGTCATGAACTTGGTATTTCAAGTGATTTTAATGAATGTATAGAAGGCAACGAATTAGATACATTATCAGATGATGAAATTAAAAATAATATAAATAAATATAGAATATTTGCTCGTGTATCTCCTGAGCATAAAGTAAAGATAGTTAAAGCATTTAAATCTCATGGGAATATTGTTTCAATGACAGGTGATGGTGTAAATGATGCACCTTCCCTTAAAGCTGCTGATATTGGTGTTGCTATGGGTATAACAGGTACTGATGTTGCTAAAGGTGCTGCTGATATGATACTTACAGATGATAACTTCACTACTATAGTTGGCGCTGTTGAGGAAGGTAGAAATATTTATTCAAATATAAAAAAATCTATAACTTTCTTACTTTCAGGTAACTTCGGTGAGGTAATAGCTTTATTTGTTGCTATTGTTTTAAATTGGGCTGCCCCACTTCAACCTATTCATATTTTATGGGTTAATCTTATAACTGATAGTTTCCCAGCTCTTGCACTAGGTGTAGATCCTGGTGACGAAGGCGTTATGGAATACCCGCCAAGAAACCCAAAGGAAAGTATATTTACAAAAGATACTATATTCACTTTAATAATAAATGGATTAACTGTTGGAATTACAACATTAATTGCTTTCAAAACTGGGCTTAAATATTACTCAGATTCCATTGTGCATGCACAAACTATGGCATTTGTAGTTCTTAGTATATCTCAATTATTTTTATCTTTCTCATTAAGAGATAGTAAAAAATCTATATTTAAGGTAGGTATATTGAAAAATAAAGCTTTACTTTTTTCACTTATTTTAGGTGTAGTATTACAGATTTTAATAATTTCAGTTCCTTTCCTATCATCAGTATTTAAGACTTATCCATTATCATTTGGAGATTTTGAATTTGTATTTTTAATTTCATTAGTTCCTTTAGTAATTAATGAAATTAGCAAACTTATCCTTGGTATATTTAGAAAATAGTTTTAAAGTAAAAATAGTCTATATCATAAATTTTATGATATAGACTATTTGAATTTTGAGATTATTTTAATTTAGTTCCTTCTTCATTCTGTTCTATTAGGCCTTCTTTCATTAATCCACCTAATGCCATTTTGAAATAATTCTTACTTGTTCCGAAAATTTCTCTAATCTCTTCTGGATTTGACTTATCATTATATGCCATCATTCCACCATTTGATTTTAAATACTTAAGTATTGATTCCTTGATTTCATCTCTAGCATCTAATCTTTTCTTTCTTGTAGTAAGTCCAACTGTTCCGTCTTCATATATTCTTTTAACTCTAGCATCTAATTCTTCACCTGGGTATATAGTTTCAATATGCTCATTTCCAAGTATTATTCCTCTATACTTGCCATCTATTGCAACTTTAATTGTTGTTGATGTACCTTTTCCATATGAAATAACTTTTACTATATCATCAACTTCATATCCTTCTCCTTGGTCTAAGTAATCATCAACTTCTGTAGTAGCCGCAAGTCTACCACTCTTATCTAAATAAGCATAGAATAAATACTTTTTACCTACTAAAAGTTTAAATCTTTGTTCTCTCATTGGTACAAATAAATCTCTTTCAAGTCCCATATCACAGAATGCACCAAAATCGTTTTGATGAACAACTTCTAAATATGCAACCTTACCAACTTCAATTAATGGCTTCTTCATAGTTGCAACTGCTCTACCTTGCGAATCCATATATGTAAATACATTTACTTCATCACCAACTTCAATCTCATTTCCATCTAATAAAGCCTTTGGTAGTAATATCTCATTTTTCTTTTCATCTGCTAAAAAGAATCCAAAGTCCCTTTCTTTAACAACTTCTAGTTTATTATATTCACCTATTTTTATCATTTTTCCTCCTAAATTAAGCATACTCCTTACTCAGCTCTATATAATGTTTAGCTGACTCTCTTATGCTTTCTACTTCTTTTTCTGTTAGTTTTCTAACAGCTTTTGCTGGATTACCAAGTATTAAAACTCCCTCTTCAAATTCTTTATTTTGGGTAACTAAAGCTCCAGCTCCAACAATTGAATTTTTACCTATTTTTGCACCATTTAATATTATTGACCCCATACCTATTAAAACATTATCACAGATAGTACATCCATGAACAATAGCACCATGTCCTACTGTAACGTTTTCTCCGATTATAGTTTCAAAATCGGTATCTACATGTAAAACTGAATTTTCTTGAATATTACTTCCTTTTCCTACATGTATTTTATTCATATCTCCTCTTAATCTAGCACCAAACCAAATATTACAATTTTCTTCAATTGTAACATCTCCGATTATATCTACACTTTCAGATATATATGTATTGTTACTAACCATTGGTATTTTGTTCTTAAAACTCTTAATCATTCTTCTCATCTCCATGTAAAATTCTTATACTATTTTATCATTTAAATAAATTGTTGTCATTATTTTATACTATATACCACTATATATAATTATAATCAATTTTAAGGATAATATATATGGGTAAACATAATAAATATGATATAAATATTTTCAACTTAAAAGATATTAGTGTATTCTATGGTATACCAAATTGCTACACCTCTTATTCATTAGGCTCTGCTTCACCTAATGATACACTAAACTATACTTATAGAAGTCATTTAGATTTCTTAATGGTTACAGACCAAAATAGCTTTTTAACTAAAAGTGTTTCTTATGATGGTCATAATATAACAAGATGGAATTCTTCATATAATATATGCAAAAAATTTTCAAGAAAAAAAGATAATTTTATTGCACTTCAAGGTTTTGAAGCAAAAACTATACCCTATGGAGATATAAATGTAATAAATTCAAATAATTTTTTTACTGGAGATATTAAAGACATCAACTTATTGATATTTTGGATGATTAATAACCCTGATGCTTTTATAATTATTAAAAGACCTATTAAAAGCATCTTATCTCTTCCTTATAATAAAGTGTTAAATAACATGATAACTTCTGTAGAGGTATGTAGTGGAGCTTTTGGAGAACGGTATAATAGAAGAGAAAAATATTACTTTAAACTCCTAGATATTGGTTGGAAACTTGGTGCTATAAATAGTCAAAGTACTGGGAATTTAGACTTTGGAAATTATGATAACGTAACAGGAGTACTACTTCCAAAGCTTAGTAAAAATACTTTGATAGAATGTTTTAGAAACCGTAACACATTCTCTTCTGAAAGTAGAAGCTTATTATTTTATTTTTTTGCTAATGATATGTTAATGGGTGGAATAATTTCATCTAATTGCGATACTATAGATTTTTCTATTCTTCTAGAAGATAAATATTATTTAATAGAAAAAATAGAGATAATAACTAATGGTGGAGAAATTCTTCATTCTGTTCAAGATATAAAATTAAATAAAATTAAATATTTATACTCTCATAAATTAGAAGATAACCAAAGCTGGTTTGTAATAAAAGTTTATCAAGAAGGTACTAGGATTGCTATAAGTTCTCCTATATTTGTAGATTAAAAAATCCAAAGTATATACTTTGGATTTTTGTTTAATTTACTATTTCTTTAAGTGTTTAGCTCTATTTGGTTTTGCTTTTGACTTTATAACAATTTTCTTATCAGCTTTCTTTGGTCCACCAGTTTGTTGAATATCCATAAACCATAAGAAACATACTACTATAATTGGAGTTATAATTATCGTAATCCATTGATTTTTAACTACTCCAGTCATTTGTACTATAAGTAATATAATTGCTACTGCAAGTGGTATATATTTATTTACACGTACTTTTGGAAATACATATTTTTTACAAAGCATATAAATACCAAATATAACAGCTAACATTATTATAAAATATAAAATTGACATTAGTATACTCATTATTTTACTTGTCCTCCTCATCAGCTTTATATATTTAATATTAATTTAAATTACTAATCTTTTCAAGTATAATAATTAAAAGATTAACTTTTTCAAAATTTTGTTTCTATTTAATTAATTTTATTTTGCATTTTATTAAAATAATAATATTTCATAAAGTTTTTAAACATTTTCCATTTATAGCTTTATGAATTGGTGATTATTTGTTAAAATATATCTTGATTTATAAAAATAATAATATTAATATAATAATACTATTTTATAAATTTATTAATTCCAAGAGGTGGTTTAATGGCTATAAACGCACATTTACAATTAGATGAATTAGATCTTCAAATATTAGATTTATTAATAAAGGACTGTAGAACGCCATATTTAGAAATAGCTAGAATATGCCATGTAAGTGGTGGTACTATTCACGTTAGAATGAAAAAGATGGAGGATATGGGCATAATAAAAGGAACACGTATTATTCTTAACCTTCCAAAGCTTGGTTATGATGTATGTTGCTTTGTTGGTATATATGTTGATAAAACTTCATCATTTGATTATGTTATTGATGAAATGCAAAAAATTACAGAAGTTGTTGAGTTACACTTAACTACTGGAAACTATTCAGTATTTGCGAAAGTAATATGCAAAAATATCGCTGATTTACAGGAAATATTAATGAATAAAATAAACACTATATCAGGTATTCAGAGAACTGATACATTTATATCTCTATCTCAACCAATAGATAGAAATATTACTTTATAAGCTTTGATGCATAATGCTTTCTTAAAATGTTAATACTATATTATGAAAAAATATTTTAAGGAAGTGTTTTTTTTATGAAATTTTTAGATACTATAGCATTATTATTAGTAATAATAGGAGCTATTAACTGGGGATTAATTGGATTTTTCCATTTTGATCTAGTTGCAACCCTATTTGGTGATATGTCTACTGTAAGTAGAATTGTTTATTCACTTGTAGGTATTGCTGGACTTTATGCAATTTCATTTTTTGCTAAAAGCAGATATGTAAATGATTAATTAATTCTCAAATTAAATAAGGAAGGTATATACCTTCCTTATTTAGTTTAAAAAATAAATTTGGAGGGATATATGAATATTAATAATATTTTTATAGTTTTTACTGCATACTCTTTTCTAGGTTGGTGTGCTGAGGTTGCGTACCAGTATTGGACTCAGAAAAAATTTATTAATAGAGGTTTTCTTCATGGACCTTTCTGCCCTATTTATGGAGCATGTATTTTATTAGTTATGTACTTATTTGTATACTTATTAGACAAAGTTCATGTTAATCTATTTACTCTATTTATTATTTCAACAATCCTAATTTCTTTTATTGAATATATTACAAGCTATATATTAGAAAAATTATTTCATTTAAAATGGTGGGATTATACTGAAGATCCTCTAAATCTAAATGGAAGAATATGCTTACATTTTTCATTAGGTTGGGGCCTTGCTGCTATGATAGTATTTAAAATTATTCACCCTATAATAATGGATGTAATAAATTTAATACCATTAGAAACTAGTAGAGTTATCACAATATTTATTATCTCATATTTTGTTATTGATGGAGTAATTACACTAAAGAAATTAATTATTACTGATAGTAACAATCCATTTACTAAATATTTTAAAAAGATATAAGTAAAGGTTGAACTTTTTAAAGCTCAACCTTTTTATTTTATAATTTTTTTATTTCTTCAAATAGTTCTAATGCCGCTTCTCTCGGTCCATTCTTTTCATGCCCTTTAACCCCAAGACATGTTCTTAATTGTCCAACCTTAACATTTCCATTAAACATTGCAGCAAAGTATTTATTTAATAATTTATCAGTCTCTTCTTGCTTTTGCGCTGGCCCAAATGGATTAGCAAAATATGATTCAACTAAACCTGTTTCTGATGTAGTTCCTTTTGCCATTCTAGCACCTGATCTAAATACTTTAATTGCATCTTTTGCATTATCAAAGTAGCTTAATGACTTACCGCCTTCTTCAACCTTATCATAATTATTAGCATAGTAGAATAAATCTACTTTATATCCCTTAATAATTGCATTATAAGGAGCAACTGGCATAACAAGTCTTGCATTTATTTTATCTGGATTCATAAATATACTTCTATCCATTTCTTTAAATGCATAACCTTGATCTAAATCATCTAATCTTACAAAGGCACCTATTTCCGTTCCATATCCATAGATCTCTCCATCTTTTAATTTGAATGTACCCATATCATCAAATATTATTGTCATATCTGATATATAATCTTCACTTAATGTTCTAAAGGCTTCTAAACTTTCTGATTTACCTGCACCACTATCACCCATTATAGCTACATTTGCAGTCTTTCCGTCCTTCAATACTATATTAACCATAGCACCATGTATTGGAAGATTTCCTCTTTTTATCATAATTAGATTATGAAGTGTTAATGTCATCTTCTTCATATATCCAAAGTAATCTATTTCTTCTGAATGATTTACATATCCAAGCATTATATCATTCTTTTCATCATTATAGAAAACAGTCTTTAATTCATGATCACTGTCTTCATCTTTTGCCCCAAAGACATATATCATATCTGGTTTTCTTCCTCTGCACTCTTCCTTTCTAGCCATTTCAAAAAGGTTACATAAAGTTATTCCATGCTCCATAAAATCTCTATGGAAGTAAATGTACGCTAGAAGTTCCCCCACTTTAGCAGGATAACAGAACCAATGATCTTCATTTAACTTTGCATAATTTAATGGATTTTCATATGTTTCACTAAACATTCCTGTTCTTGTATTTCTCTTTGGATATGTTATAAATGGTGTTTCTAAAAGAATGCTGTCTATAAATGGTATATCTTCTAACATTTCATAACCTTTTGGCATTGGCCATAGTATCTTACTTATCATAATACATGAATTACCACCAGCAGGTATCTGTCTAAATACCTTTGGCTGAACACCTAGTATATTCTTTTCAATTTTTCTGTAAAGACGTAATATAAGTTTTGATAATCCATCATTAGCTTCTGTAAAGCTTATTTGAGCTAATCCATTGTCAACTTTTCCACCATGAATTAAAGTATATCTTTCAAGTCTTCTCCAGAATAGATATAGTTCTTCAATTAATCTTATGAAATCTTCTTTATTCTCTAATAACTCTCTATATTTTTCATTAAATTCAACTATCTCTTCTACATTCATAACTGTTAAGAATTTAAATATTTTTGATAACTCACCTCTTAATAATATAACATCATTTATTTTTAGTGATTTTTCTAAATATCTAAAGCTTAATGAATTTTTACTTTTTGCAGTTCTTAAAAAAGAATCTAAAATTCTTCTAAAAGCTTCGCTTTCTAATAAAGATTCAAAAGTTGCACAATACTTAGCAGTGAAATTAATTATAACTTTATCATTACTCATTGAAAATTCTTTTTGCATAATCTTGCCCCCTCATGCAATTTTCACACTTGAAAAATTGCATTTTTTCTCTAATTCCATTAATTTATACACATTATATCATACCTTATGAAATTTTGGTAATAATTTTTTTTCATTTTTTCTTCAAATCTGCAAAAACACATACTATTTATAAAATTTTCGGTAAATTTTTCGTCTTTTCAAGTTTTATATTTTTCCCGTACATAACAGAAAAATTACTACCTAATATTCATGTATATATAATATGACTAAATATAAATCTAAGTGTTTATAAATTTATATTTAAACAAAAAAGAACTACTTAAAGTAGTTCTTTTTATTTTACCCAAATCATATTTTTTAAAACTTCATCATGAACTTTTTCAGTTAAAGTTTTCTCATCTTCTTTAGATAAATCTTTAGTATATATAGGTTTGCCAAATACTATAGTAACCTTTCCCTTAGTAAATTTTCTGTTATCTTCAAAGCATTTTGAAGTACCATCTATAGATACTGGAACTATTGGTGCTTGTGCCTTTACAGCAAGCTTCATACTTCCCTTTTTAAATTCATGAACTTTTCCATCTTTAGCCCTAGTTCCTTCTGGGAAAATTGCCATATTATAACCACTTTTTAAGTATTCAGCTCCTTTAACAATAACCTTTATAGCTGATCTTGGATTTTCTCTATCTAAAGCCACACAGTTCATATTTTTAACCCAAAAACCTAATATCGGTACCTTTAGCACTTCTTTTTTAGCTATAAATCCTATATCCCTTTTTGCTGATTGTCTAAGTACTGGTATATCTAATATACTCATGTGATTACCTATAAAAGCACAAGCCTCATCTGGTATATTTTCATAACCTTTAACTTCAATTTCCATTCCAACCATATTTATTGTGAAATCACTCCACTTACCAAATACATCTTGTCCATATGCAAAAGCTGCTTTCTCCCCTTTGGTCTTATATATATATTTAAACTTAATCCCTTTTAATCTTACATAAATCATATATATACCATATTGAATCATCTTAAATATTTGCATCTTCTCACCTCTTGATAATATTCATTTGTATTATATTACTTTCTTAACTTCTCTTTATTATTATACAATATGATGATAAACTAATACAGTATATATTATCTAAGGAGGTTTTCTCGTGAAGAAAAATTTAAAATCTTTGCTTTGTATACTATTACTATTATTATCAACCTTTTTAATTGGATGTAATAGTGCTTCAAATACTAATAGCAAAAATAGCTCTAATGCATCTAATTCTGATATACTTGTTCATTATATAAATGTAGGACAAGGTGATGCAGAATTAATACAAGTAAACGGTAAAAACATGTTAATTGATGCTGGTCCACGAGCTAATGAAAAAGATATAATTTCATATTTAGATAAACTAAAAATCAAGAAATTAGATTATGTTATAGCAACTCATCCTCATGAAGACCATATAGGTAATATGGATGATATAATAAATAAATATGAAATAGGTAAGTTCTATGCCCCTAAGGTGGAACATACTACTAAGACTTTTGAAAATATGGTTAAAGCTCTTAAAAAGAAAAACTTAAAAATTAATGTTATCAAAGAGGGTACTGATACCATTGATTTAGGAAAAAATACTAAAGTTTCAGTATATTCACCTAAAGCTGATGGATATGGTAAAAATACCAACTTAAATGACTACTCACCTATTATAAAAGTTGAGTATGGTAATAATTCATTCCTATTTACAGGTGATGCTGAAAAGACTGAGGAAAATTACGTTATAGAAAAAGGCTATAATCTTAAAGCTGATGTATTGAAGCTAGGTCATCATGGATCATCAACTTCAACAACTGAACAATTTTTAAAGGCTGTCAATCCATCAATTGGTATTATATCTTGTGGTGTTGATAATACATATGGACATCCTCACAAAGAAACTTTAAAAAAGCTTAACAAATATAAAGTTAAAATTTATAGAACTGATAAAGATGGAGATATCGTTTTAGAAAGTAATGGTACAACTATATCTAAGAAATAAAAAAAGGCACCTGAAAGTTAGCTATACTTTTAGGTGCCTTTTTTATCTCTAGATTTACTTTTTAAATTCTTATATTCTAAATTCACTTTATTATTTTTAATATTTGATTCTTTATTCTCTTCTATGGTTTCTATATTATCAACTTCATCTTCTAATATATCTACCTCTATTTTTTGCTCTTCTTTTTCTACTTTATCTTCTTCATTTAATTTAGTTAACTTAATATATTTCTTCCAATTAGTATATATATAATATAAATTAACAACATCCTGCTCATTATAAAGTAATATCTTCTCTATCTTTTCTTTAGGCATTCTCTTTATATAATCATTATCTTTCATTACCTTATGAAAAGTTTTAGCTAAATTAGAACCACTTATAACTTCTCCTTGTCTATCAATATCAAAAATCTTTTCTAATTTTTTAAGACCTATAGATGTCTTCATATCCTTTTCATAAGCTTTTTGAATATCTATTGATATAAATTCTGTCTCAAAGTTATAAGATATATTATATTTATTGAATAAGTAATTTATTACTGTAAAGTCATTATTACCTGAAAATGTTGATATGGCCTTTTTACCATTTTCCTTCATGTCCTTAAAATATCTTAAAGCTAAATTTAAAATATCCTTACTCTCTCTTTTATTTTCAATCATATATTGAGTTACATGAAGTATATTCTTTTCCTTATTATATATACACGCTCCAAAAACTCCTATACATTTTGGCTTCTTATATACATAATGCTCTAAATCAAAAAATATTATATCTTCTGGTAAAATTTTATGCTCATTTTCTAAAAAATGATCTTCTTCTAAATTTCCTACAGGTATAATGTTCTCTTTTATAATCACAGTATCACTCTTTCTTATTCAAATTGGATATCCCCTACATTAAGATTATACGTTACATCTTTTCTTTCTACAATAATATTTATTCTTTCTGATAATTCTTTATCAGATATAATTTTTCTTAAAAGTTCTTTTGTAGGATTCATAGCATATGGATTACCAACTTTACCGAACATAGTATAGTCTCCCGCAGTATCTCCATAAGCATAACTATTTTCTAAATCTATATTATACTTTTCTTGTAATTCTTTTATAGCCTTCTCTTTACTTTCACTATCCCACATAGGAATTACATCTCCTGTATACTGCCCTTTTTCATCTGAAATATACTCTGCTCCTTTAAAATCATTAAAACCATGTTTAAGTGACATTTCCTTAACTAATTCTAAAGGTGAACCAGATACTGTAATTAAAATATGTCCTTGTTCCTTATGCCATTTTATTCTATCTCTTGTAAAAGTATATACTCTGTCACCTTTTTGTTCTATAACTCTCTTAGCTATAAATTCTATTTGATGCTTATTTAGGCCTTTAATTGCTTCCATATATATATCAATCATTTTTAATAGATATATATCATAGTCACCTTCTCTTTTATCCCACTTTTCAAAGTCTTTCCTTACATCATTGTACCATTTTTCTGGTTCAATTATTTCATATTTAATCATTTTTTTAAAAACTTCTGTAATTAAGCCCTCTCTATATAAAGTTCCGTCTATATCAAAAAAAGCCGCTATATTTTTTTCCATATTAATCCTCCTTTTTCTTTAGTAAATAACTATTCATTATATTATACCTATAAAATATTTTTTTGCAATATAATATAATATTATAACTATAATATTATATTACATTACAATTGTAGATAATTTTCCATTATTTTTTAAGTATATTATTTTTATATTAAACATTGACTTCTAAATTCATATAGTGATATTATAAATATATGATAATGATTTTCATTGCGAGGTGTTAAATAAATGGAACTAATAAAATTAAAACCCGGAGAACACGGAATTATAAGTAATATAGGTGGAGACAGCAAACTAGCTAAGAGATTATTAGCATTAGGTTGTATAGAAGGAACTGATGTAAGCTTAAAGGCAATTGCTCCTTTAGGAGATCCATTAATAATTAATTTTAGAGGCTTTGACTTAGCTATAAGAAAAAAAGATGCAAAAAATATTATTTTACTAACTTAGGAGGAATATATAATGACAACAATTGCACTACTCGGTAATCCAAATGTTGGTAAAACAACTCTCTTCAACTCACTTACTGGTTCAAAACAATATGTTGGAAACTGGCCTGGTGTTACAGTTGAGAAAAAAGAAGGTTACTATAAAGATGTAAAAATAGTAGATTTACCAGGAATCTATGCAATGGATACTTTCTCACATGAGGAAAAGGTTGCTAAACACTTTTTAGAAGATGGCGATGTAGATATTATTCTTAATATTGTTGATGGTTCGAATTTAGATAGAAATCTATATTTAACAACACAACTTAAACAATTTAATAAGCCAATAATACTTGCAGTTAATATGATTGATGTTGTTCAAAGCAAAGGCTTTGAAATTGATTATAAAAAACTATCTGAAGAATTAGGCGTTACAGTTATTCCAATAATAGCTGCTAAAGGACAAGGTATAGATTTATTAAAGGAAACAATAGAGAAACAGAACTTTACACACATAAAAGATGTAAATAAATTTGATTTTAAAGATGAGAAATCAGCTTATAAATATATAGAAAAAGTTATACATAACTGTTTAAATAAGAAAGATACTAATAAAAAGGATTTAACGGAAAGATTAGATAAAATATTCTTAAATCCATTTTTAGCTTATCCATTGTTTATTTTAATAATGGTATTTATGTTCCAATTTACTTTTTCATGGGTTGGACAACCTATATCAGACTTTTTAGATGGAGTATTAAATGATTCATTTATACCTTGGATGCATACATTACTTTCAAGTACTTCTCCTTGGTTCCAATCACTATTAGTTGATGGTATCATCGGTGGTGTTGGTGGTATTTTAGTACTTTTACCTGTAATTCTTGCACTATTTATTTGTATAGCATTCTTAGAAGATAGCGGATATATGGCAAGAATAGCATTTTTAATGGATAAATTTATGAGAAAAATGGGGCTTTCAGGAAAAGCATTTTTACCTATGGTTGTTGGATTTGGATGTTCAGTTCCTGCAATCATGTCTGCTAGAACCCTTGAAAGTGAAAAAGACAGAAAGCTTACAGCTCTTCTTGTTCCATTGATGTCATGTAATGCACGACTTCCTGTATATGCATTATTTGCTTCAGTATTCTTTACTGAACATAGAGGCTTAGTTGTTGCATCACTATATTTATTAGGGATAATTATAGCATTCTTAATTGGTATCTTATTTAAAAATACTTTATTTAAAAAGGATGAGGAACCTTTTATAATAGAACTTCCTAATTATAAAATTCCTCAATTAAGTTCAATAGTAAAACAAACTTATGATAAAGCTAAAGGCTTCATAAAAAAAGCCGGTACTATAATATTTGCAATGACTGTAGTAATATGGTTCTTATCAAACTTTAATTTACATGGAGTAGTTGAAAGTGTTGATGAAAGTATTTTAGCTTCTATTGGATCATTTATAGCTCCAATATTTGCACCACTTGGATTTGGTAACTGGCAATCTTCAGTATCATTACTTAGTGGATTACTTGCAAAAGAAAGTGTAGTTTCTTCAATGGAAGTTATTTTCAATGGAGATTTAAAGGTTATTTTACCTCAGTTCTTTACAGCAATTTCAGCATACTCATTCTTAATATTTACTTTACTTTATGTACCTTGTGTATCTGCAGTAGGTACTATGAAAAAAGAGTATGGAACAAAGCTTACAATATTCTCAGTTTGTTATCAACTTGTACTTGCATGGGTTGTTGCATTTATATTCTATAATGTAGCTTCAATATTTATTTAAAAACGAAGGTGATATAAATGGAAATAGCAATAGCAATAGGAATTGCAGCTGTAGCTGTATATATAATATATAAAAATGTTAAGAAATCCTCTAAAGGACAATGTAATTGTGGTTCATGTAGCAAAAGCTGTCCTTCTAGAAAAAATTAAAAGAATATCAAATAAAAAAATCAGTAGCTTTAAGCTACTGATTTTTTTATTTACTATAATGAATCTACCAATTCTTTATGTTCATCTTTATACTTATTTACTACTTTATCATAATATATCTTTATTGTAGCCATTGTTGGTGATGCTAAAAGCATTCCTAAAGGTCCAAAGAAACCTCCACCAAGTGTTACTCCAAATATAACCCAAAATGGTCCAATTCCAACTTTTCCACTTACTAGCTTAGGTTCTAAATACCAAGCATCGAATTGTTGAAGTGCAAGTAAGAATATAAATACAGCTAGTGCCCTCCAAGGAGATACAAATACAGCTACTATAGAACAAACTACCATACCCACAAAAGGTCCAAAGTATGGAATCATGTTAGTAAAACCAACTACAACTGCTAATAATATGGCATAAGGCACTTTTAATACCATTAACCCAACAAGAGACATAAGTCCTATTATCAATGAATCTAGAGCCTTTATACCTATATATGTACCAATCATATAATTATATACTCTAGTTAAATTAAGTATTTTATTTCCCCACTTCTCACCTATAAGCATCATAAGTAATAACTTTGCTTGTTTTATAAATTTCTCTTTATCAAGTAATATATAAATTGATATTAAGAATCCAAAGCCAAACATTATTATATCTGTAGTTATAGATACAAGTGATCCAGCTGTGCTTTCTAATATTGAAACTAAAATAGTTCCCGCCTTAGTTGACAATGATGTTAAAGTCTGTAGTATGCCAGCATCTTTCATTAATTCATAGAATTTATCATTTTCAAGTGCTGAATTGACCCAACCTTGTACTGTGCTTACATAGTCTGGTATATCTTTGGTAATAGAAACTATGCTATCTATAATACTAGGTATACCATATAATCCTATAAGAACTATTATTCCTAGTACAATAAAATATGTTAATCCTACCGCTGGCCCCCTCTTTAACTTCAATCTCTTCTCAAATAATTTCATAATTGGATTTAATACATATGCAAAAATTAATGCAAACATAAATGGCTTAAGTACTACTAAAAACTGTTTAAATACAGCTAGATAAACTGCATAGTTATCAACAATTTTATAACCTATAAAGGCTACTAAAGCGAATATTAAAACATCTTTATACTTTATATTTTTATTAAAACTCACTCCATCCCATCACCTTTCTTCTAGTCTTTTCCGTCTATATTGAATTATATCACATATGATATTTCTGTATACAAGTAAGTAATAAAGTTTAACATATTCTTAGGAAATGTTAAAAAAGTGCTAGAGAATATAAACTCTCTAGCACTTTTAAAATATTACATCTTTTCTACAACTTCTATTCCAATTAATCCTAACCCATTCTTGATTACTTGTAAACTTGCCTTTACTAATGCAAGTCTTGCTTTTTTAAGTTCTTCATCTTCTAAATTTAATACTGAATGAGCATTATAGAATTTATTAAATGATTTTGCTACATCAACTACATATCTAGTTACAACTGATGGCTCAAGCTTTTCAATTGCTAAATGTATATTTTTCTTAAAGCTTTCTAAAGCTTTTATTAATTCAAACTCTTCTTTTGAATCTAACTTACTATAATCTACATTTGTTAAATCAACTTCTCCAGCTCTTTCTAATATGCTGTTACCTCTTGCATATGAGTATTGAACATATGGACCTGTTTCTCCTTCAAATGAAAGTATTTCTTTCCAATCAAAGATTATATCTTTTTCTCTTGAATTCTTAAGATAAGTAAATACAACTGCACCTATACCTATCTTTTTAGCAACTTCTTCTTTATTTTCAAGTTCTGGGTTCTTTTCATTTATGATTTCTAAAGTTTTAGCTATAGCTTCATTTAATAAATCATCTAAAAGTATTACTTTACCTTTTCTTGTTGACATTCCGCCATCCGGGAACTTAACTAATCCAAAGCCTACATGGACACAATCTTTAGCCCAATCTTTTCCTGCAAGTTCTAATGTCTTAAATACTTGCTTGAAATGTAATGCTTGAGGTGTTCCTACAACATAGATACACTTATCAAAATCATAAGTATTCTTTCTGTAATTTGCAGCAGCTAAATCTCTTGTCGCGTATATAGTTGCTCCATCGCCTTTAAGAACTATACAAGGGGGCATGTTGTATTCATCAAGCATAACAACTTGTGCTCCATTACTTTCTGTAAGTAAGTTCTTTTCTTTTAATTCATCAATTACAACTTGCATCTTGTCATTATAGAATGCTTCTCCTGCTAATGAATCAAATTTAATTCCTAATAAATCATATACTCTATTAAATTCTTTTAAGCTAAGCTCTCTAAATCTCTTCCATAGAGCTGTTTCTTCTGGCTCTCCATCTTCTAGTCTCTTGAAGTGTAATCTTCCTTCATCAACTAATGATGGATCTTTTTCTGCCTCATCATGGAACTTAACATATATTCTTAAAAGCTCTGCTATTGGATCTTTTTCTAAAGCTTCTTCATCAACCCATCTTTTATAAGCTGATATAAGCTTACCAAATTGAGTTCCCCAGTCTCCTAAGTGATTTATTCCAACTACATCATATCCTTCTTCTTTAAATAGCTTATAAAGAGAATTCCCTATAGCTGTTGTACAAAGATGACCAACATGGAAAGGCTTAGCTATATTTGGTGATGAATATTCAACACATACTGTCTTTCCTTCACCAATATTTGATGAACCATATTTATCTCCTTCTTTAATAACTTCCTCTATAGTTGCTTTTGAAAATGCTGCCTTATCAACAAAGAAGTTTACATATGGTCCTAAGTTTGTTATTTTTTCAAACCCTTCTTTATTTATCTTTGAAGCTAGCTCTTCAGATATCATATTTGGAGCTTTTCTCATAACTTTTGCTAATTGGAAGCAAGGAAAAGCATAATCTCCCATCTCTGATTTTGGTGGTATTTCTATAAGTTTTTTAATATCTTCTACATCTAAATCAACATATTGTTTTATTAATTCTGCAATAATTTGTTTATAATCCATTTTCTATTCCTCCTCGTATTCTTTCCGTAAAATATAAAAAACCGTCTCTTATTTATAAAATAAGAGACGGAATAATATCATTTTTTCCGCGGTACCACTCTACTTGCATAAAGAAATGCCACTCTTTTTTGATAACGCAAATGATTAAAATTTGCGGCGATCCCTACTCATTTCAGGTGCTTCTCCAAGGTTCTCTTCAAATAATCTATCTGTAAGGCTTCCACCAAAACTCCTTACTCGCTAAAAAGAATCGATTACTCTACTCTCCTCTTCATTGAATTTATATTTTACTTTCTTTCATATATTATACATAGAGTACTTACATAATGTCAACAAATAGTTAAATATTCTTATTTTTAACACAACAGTTTAAAATGTTGTATAATAGTAATACATATTTAAAATTAACTATTGTTTAAGGAGTTTGTTATGAAAAGAATTGGTGTTATTGAAATAGGTGCTAACTCAGTTACGCTGACTTTAAATGAAGTAGAAGAAGATGGTTATTTTAGGCAAATTGATGAATTAACTACATCTATAAGACTTTGTCAAGATTTAATAGATGGTACTGAATTATCAAGTGAAAAACTTAATATTACCCTATCAAATTTAAGAGCATTTAAATCAATGTGTCAGGTATCAGGAGCTAAAAAAATTATTGCAGTTGCTACAGAAACATTTAGAACTGCATCAAATAGCGATGAATTATTAAATCTAATAAAAAATGAACTTGATATTGATATTACTATCTTAGATGTAGATAAAGAAATATATTATAATTTTCTAGGAGTAGTAAATACTATATATTTTAAAAATTCTCTAATAGTTGATATAGAGGGTACCGCTACCCATTTAGCTTGGGTTAAAGATGGAGAAATAGAAAAACATTATTCAATCCCAGCAGGTACATTAAACCTTACTTCTGAATATAATCTTAAAGATAGAATATTAAGAGAAGACCTAGAAGCTGCTAAAAGTACAATTAATGATTTAATTCATGAATGTACATGGCTTAAAAATTCTAGTTTTGATTCAATCATAGCCGTTGGTGGTACTATTAAAGCTCTTGGAAGGATGGATAGAATCAGAAAGCGCTATCCTTTTGATATTGAGCATAACTATACCCTAACAGATATTGATGTTCATGAAATATATAATTTATTAAAGTGTAAGAGTCTTAAGCAACGTAAACAAGTTCCTGGTCTACCTTTTGAACGTGCAGATATAATTGTTGCTGGACTTTGTATATTCCATAATATACTTTCATATACATCAACAAGTAATGTAATAACCTCAGCTAGAGGTTTAAGAGATGGTATTATCTATGAGTACCTTCAAGATAATTATGATTATGAAAAAAATATGCTAGTATTTAGTATTAAAGGAATCATGAATAAACTTAATATTAATAAAAATCATGCAAAACATGTTTATGAAATATCACAAAATATTTTTGAAGATTTAAAGCCAATACATAGATTAGATGATTCTTATAGAAGAATACTTATAACCTCTGCATTATTGCATGATTGTGGTATAAGCATTGACTATTATAATCATCATAAACACAGTTTTTATGTAATATTAAACTCATCTATAAATGGCTTATCACAAAAAGAATTATTAATGAGCGCTGCCATTGCTGCTTGTCATAGAAACAATCAATATCATATTCCATTCCCTCAATATACTTCTATAATTAATAGAATAGATATTAAGGCTATAGAGTATATTGGTTCTATACTTAAAATAGCTGAAGGACTTGATAGAAGTTTAGAGGGTACCGTTTCTGATATACATGCAACCATTGATAATGAAACAGTTAAATTAGAAGTTAAATCTCAATTAGATTTAGAACTTGAAATTCGTCAAGCTATGAGAAGTGCTCGCTCATTTAAAGAAATATACAATAGAGATCTAGTAATAGAAAAAGTAAATTAAAAAATTAATATATAATAATTAAAGCAGTTAGCCATTTAAGACTAACTGCTTATTTATCATTAGAATATTATACCAAATATTGAACCTACTATATTTGATAATAATTTTAATATTAACTCTGACGGTATTCTAATTATCGGACCTCCAATAAAAATTATAGCTATAAATATTAAAAATTGATATCTATAAAGACTATCTGATATTTTATAAAAATGTTTTGGACTTAAGTCTCTAAGAATACTAAATCCATCAAGTCCTGGTAGTGGCAATAAATTAAATACAAATAAAGTTATATTAATCTGTATTATATATTTTGTTATTATTATAAGTACTGAAAGTAACGATCCACCTAAAATAAACTCTCTATTAACAAGAATTAAAATAAAGTACAATACAGTACCAAAGAATGCAACAATTAAATTAGCAATTGGTCCTGCAATACTTACCTTTAGGTCATCTTTATAATAATTTTTAAAAGCTGATGGATTAGCTTGTACTGGTTTTGCCCATCCTATACCGCAAAATAAGATTAATATAGTTCCTAATGGATCTAAATGATTAATGGGATTTAAATTTAATCTCCCTTGAAACCTTGGTGTTTTATCACCTAATCTGTCTGCCATTTTAGCATGAGCATATTCATGGAATGTAAATCCAATTAATATAGCAGGTATCATAAATATAATATTTTGCAAAAAGCTCATCTATAAATTCTCCTTCTCTCATTTTAAAGTATTATAACATAAAACACAGCTTTAAAAAATGAGCTGTGTTTTATTATTTAAATTATTTATTTTGTGTTTGATCCGTTTTATCAGGAGATGGTTGTTGATTATCATCTCCTCCTGATGATGGTGGATTAGCTGGATTTTTATCCGAATCTTTATCCGGTTGCTTATCTGGTTGCTTATCTGGTTGCTTATCTGGTTCTTTAACCGGCTCTTTAACTGGTTCTTTAACCGGTTGTTTAGTTGGTTGCTTAGCCGGTTGTTTAGCTGGTTTTGAACTACTGTTATTAGTTGTATTAGTTGAAGGCTTCTTAGTAGGTGCTACATAACCTTCATTTTCTTTATCTTCTGGTAATGGTCCATTATCTTTGATATGTTGTTCATTTTCACCCATATACTCAGCAAGTTTATCTTTCCATGCTGCAACACTATAGCTCTTGTCTGTTGGCTTTACATCATTAAATATAAAGTCATGCATCATCTTTGCATTTTGTTCTTTATCTACGATAAGAACCCAACCTTTCTCCTTGTAAAGTCCACCCCATGAAATATCTTCACTTACTGGAACTCTTAATTGTTCAAATTGTAAGCTTGGGAACCTTGAAACAGTATAAGCATAGTTAAGAATCATAACTGGTTCTATATTTGTCTTAACATATGGTAATAACTCTGACATTACAGAAGGGTATTTAAGTACACTTAAATCTTTAAACTTTTGTGTAACTAAATCAATAACTCTTCTTTGTCTTTCAGTTCTTTCATAGTCTCCATCTCCAACTTTTCTAATTCTTGCATAAGCTAAAGCTTGTTGACCATCTAAATGTTGCATTCCAGTTTTTTCTATTTTCGGTGATTTAACCTCTTCATACTCTCCAATAAACTTATTAAGTTCTGGTATCTCATAATCTTTTATATCAACATCAATACCTCCAACTTGATCTACAATTGATTGGAATCCACTAAAGTTAACCATTACATATTTATTTAATGATAAATCAAAGTTATCCTTTATAGTTTGCATTAGTAACTCTGGCCCTCCATATGCTAAGGCTGCATTTATTTTTTGCTCTCCATGACCTGGTATTTTAACTAATGTATCTCTCATGATTGAAGTTAATTTAAGTTTTTTATGATTATTATCTATTGTAGCGATAATTATAGAATCAGCTCTTGCAGCCTCATCTACTTTACGCGCATCTGTTCCTATTAATAATATGTTTGTAATTCCTGGTTGTTCTTTATAATCTACAGTTTCTGCTTGAGGACTTCCTTGATATATTTGTCCTCTAATATACATGTAAGCTCCTCCAGCTCCTAATATAATAAGAAGGAATAATATCCCTATTGAAATCAAAATCTTTTTCTTTTTAGACATCTTTTTCTTTATGATTTTTGTATTCTTCTTCTTATCTCCCTTATCTTGCATGTCTTCCCTCCCTAATGAATCAAGATCTTAAATCTTAATTACAATTTTCAAAATAACTTAATCTGTGATTTTTCAGTCTAATAATACTATTATAATCGACTTTTTATCTTAAAACCAGTACTTTTATACGTATTTTCCTTACAATTAGACTAAAATTTATTAATATTATTCAAATTTTGTATTTATTTATTATATTTTTTAAATTTTTAGGCTATGATATAATAATAAAAAAGATTCAGAGTACCTTTGGAGGAAAAATATGAAAAATAAAGTTCTAAATCTACTTAGAAATAATAATGGATATATTTCTGGAGAGTATATTAGCGAAGTACTAGGAGTATCTAGAAACTCTGTTTGGAAACATATTAATAGCCTAAAAAAAGATGGGTATGTTATTGATGCAATTCGAAATAAAGGATATAAAATTATTAAAACTCCTGATAATATAGATTTCAATTCAGTAAGTGAATTCTTAAAAACTAAAATTTTAGGAAGAAATTACTTTTATTATAAAGAAATTGACTCTACAAATATAAAAGCTAAAGAGATCGCTCAAAATAATAATAGTGATTATTCTGTTATAACATCTGAAATTCAAACTAAAGGTACAGGTAGATTTAATCGTGTTTGGCAGTCACCTAAGGGAGGTATATGGACCTCTTTAATCTTAAAACCTAATATAAGTCCAAATCAAGCAAACAAAATAACACTAATCGCAGCAGCTTCAGTATTTAAAGTTTTACATGAACTTGATATACCTTGCAAAATTAAATGGCCAAACGACATATATATTAATAATAAAAAATGCTGTGGAATACTTACTCTTATGAATTGTGATATGGATACAATAAACCATATTATAGTAGGAGTTGGTATGAATATAAATATTACTAAAGAGGAGTTTACTTCTGATTTAAATACTGCAACTTCTCTATTAATAGAAAAAAATATTGAATTTAATCGTTCAAAAATACTTGCAGATTTTTTAAATAATTTTGAAGTTTTTTATGATGATTTTGTAGATAAAAATGATTTATCAGAAGTTATACATATTTGTAGAAACAATTCACTTCTTATTGATATGACTGCTAGACTAGTTACTCCTAGAAGTGAGGAGTTAGTAACTTGTCTTGGAATAGATGATGATGGAGAACTTATAATTAAGGATGAACTTGGAAATATAAGAAAAGTAATCAGTGGAGAAATAACATTTAAAAATGAAAATACTCAATAGCTAAGTTTAGCCGTTGAGTATTTTTTTATATCAAGTATTTTTTATAATAATTCTATTCCATTTTCTTTACATATTCTATTATTTTTTTCATCCCAAACAGATGCTTGAACTTCTCCAACATGTGCTTTTCTTAAGAAATACATACATATTCTTGATTGTCCAATTCCTCCTCCAATAGTATAAGGAAGCTTTCCTTCTAATAATGCTTTATGAAATTCTAAGTTCTTTCTTTCTAAGCAGTCAGCTTTCTCTAGCTGAATTTCTAAAGATTTTTCATCTACTCTTATACCCATTGATGATAATTCCATAGCATCGTCTAAAACTGGATTCCAGAATAAAATATCTCCATTTAAGTTCCAGTCATCATAATCTGGTGCTCTACCATCATGCTTTTCACCTGAAGCTAATTCATGTCCTATCTGCATTATAAAGACTGCCCCTTTATCTTTACATATTGCAGCTTCTCTTTCCTTAGATGTTAAATCTTTATACATGTCCTCAAGTTCTTGAGATGTAATAAAGAATATTTCCTCTGGAAGTTCTTCTTTTATATCTATAAGGTTATCTTTTACAAACTTTTCTGTATCCTTAAATACACTATATATTCTTCTTACAGTATCTTTTAAAGTTTCTAAATTTCTATCCTCTTTATTTATGATACGCTCCCAATCCCATTGATCAACATATATAGAATGTAGATTATCAAGATCCTCATCTCTTCTTATAGCATTCATATCAGCATACAGACCTTTACCAACTGGGAAATTGTATCTATGTAAACTCATTCTCTTCCACTTTGCAAGGGAATGTACAATTTCTACATCTTCCTTTGATGCCAAAACATCAAATTTTACTGGTCTTTCAACTCCATTTAGGTTATCATTTAATCCTGATTTAGAATCAACAAAAAGAGGAGCTGATACTCTGATTAAGTCTAATCTCTCTGCTAAATTCTTTTCAAAATAATCCTTTATAGATTTAATATGAACTTCTGTTTCAATTAGTGTTGTTTTACTTTTATATCCTTCTGGTATAATAATACCTTCTTGTTTCATAAATAGCCCTCCTTTAATTTTAAATATTATTATATACAAAAAAATAAAAAAAATAAAGTATTCTTTAAATATAAAGAATACTTTTTGTTAATTTCTAAATATGACACTGGTCTAAATGTGATTTTAATATTTTTGCTGACTCTTTAAGTCTACTTTCTTCACTATTTGATAATGGTATCTCTATTATCTCTTTAGCTCCTTCTCTATTAACTATAGTTGGAATTGCTAAATACATATCTTTAATTCCATATTGCCCTTCAAATAAAGAATCAATAGTTAATATACTATTTTCATCTCTAAATATAGCCTCAACAATTCTATTGACAGCAAGTGCTACTGCAAAATATGTTGCTTTTTTTCTGTTTATTATTTCATAAGCAGCATTTTTAACATCTTCTTCTATTACTTTTTTAATTTCTTCATCCCAGTTAAGTGATTTTTGTTTTGCATATATATCAAAATCTTCTCCACCTATTCTACCATTGCTCCAAGTAACTAATTCACTGTCACCATGCTCTCCAATAACATATGAATGTATATTATTATTATTTACACTAAAGTATTTACCAAGTACATACTTTAATCTAGAAGTATCTAGCACAGTACCTGATCCTATAACTCTTTCTTTTGGGAATCCTGATAACTTATAAGTTATATAAGTTAATACATCTACTGGATTAGATACAACTAATAAAATTGATTCTGGACTTAATCTTGCGATTTCAGGAACAAACCCTTTGAAAACTTCAAAGTTCTTTCCAATCATATCCAATCTAGTTTCTCCTTCTTTTTGTCCAATACCTGCTGTTATTATTACTATATCAGAATCTGCAGTCTCCTCTAGTGATCCTGCATATATATTAACTGGCTTTACAAAAGATGTTCCATGAACTAAATCCATTACCTCTCCCATTGCTTTATCCATATTTATATCATATATGCAAATTTCTGTTGCTATTCCACTATTCATTAATGCATAAGCTGTAGTTGCTCCTACAAAACCTGCTCCAATTATTGATACTTTTCTTTTTCTTTCAACTAACATAACTTTCCCTCCGGTTTCCATGATTCCATTAGTTTAACCAATTTGCTATTTTTTATTATAATTTAATTATACTATCAGCGATAATTAATTTCAATTAATTCTTACTGTTTTCATCTGATTTTTTGTTATTTTATTATGAACAGATATGGTATATAATTATAATTATATTTGTACACTAGGAGGATATTCAATGAAATTACTTTTTTTCGATACAGAAACAACAAGCATACGCCCTGGACACATATGTCAACTAAGCTACATAGTGGTGGATACATCAACAAAGCCTCAAACTACTACAGGTAAAAACTTCTTTTTTGCAGTTGATGAGATGGATCCAAATGCTGAAGCAGTACATGGTTTTTCTCTTGAAAAATTATACGAGCTTTCAGAAGGAATGTATTTTGAAGATTCCGTTGGTGAATTTATAGATGATTTTATGGAAGCAGACTTTGTAATAGGTCATAATGTAAATTTTGATGTTAAATTTATGCATAGTGAATTATTATTCCTTGGAGCAAATTATGAACCAAAGAGAACATTCTGTACTATGTCATACTATAAGGATATATGTAAAATGCTAAAACCTAATGGCACTTTTAAAAATCCAAAACTTGAAGAGGTTATATCATATCTAAATATTACAAAAGAACAAATTGAAAGTAAGGCAAAAGAGTTATTTGGCGGAAGTGGAAACTATCATGATGCTAGATTTGATACAGCTGCCACTTATTTAACAGTAATAGAAGGTCTAAAAAGAAAGATAATACCTCATGGATACTTCTCAAATATATCTAAAAATTAATCTATATTAGGTTAGAAGGGTTACAATATGAAAATATTGTAACTCTTTTTATCATACTGTATAATTTTTAATATATCATAATGGTGGGGGGAGATTTTATTATGAGTTCTCAATCAAAAACTTTTTTAAAATTCGTTGCTTCTATAATTTTAATAGCATTCATATTAGATATAATGTTACGTAATGTAATTTTATCTTCAGGTGTTGCATTTTTAATATCTGTTACTTTCTTTTATTCACCTGATAGGCTTATTGCTAAAAAAGAAGAAGAAGGTAAAAATAAGGATGTCTCTACTAGATCAACTAGTATAAATTCAAATAAAAAGAAGAAGAAAACTAAATAGACTTAAATAAAAAAGAGTTAGTTTAAAATCTAACTCTTTATTCTTCATTTAATATTTTTTGGTACTCTTTAATTTTCTCTTTATCCATAGCTTCAACACCTTCTAATGGATAATTAAGTCCCATATTTTCGTATTTATTTACTCCAAGTAAATGGTATGGAAGAAGCTCTACTTTCTCTACATTATCTAAAGTTTTTATAAATTCCTTTAACTTTCTTATATGTTCTTCCCCATCAGTTAATCCAGGCACAACAACATGTCTTATCCACATTTTTGTTCCAGCATTTTGCACTGCGCCAAGAAACTTTAGGGACTCATCAATATTCATTAAAGTTACATTTTTATATCCTTCTCTTGTTAGATCTTTTATATCAAAAAGGACTAAATCTGTATATTTTAATATTTCATCATACATTCCAACTCCAAATCCTGAAGTATCTATACATGTATGTATACCTTCTTTTTTACATAGCTTCAATGCTTCAATTAAAAACTCTGGTTGTCTTAAAGGTTCGCCACCTGAAAATGTAACGCCACCATTTGAAGTATTAAAATACGCCTTATATCTTTTTATCTTATTTACCAATTCAGATGGAGTATATTCTTCACCACAGCCATATTCCCATGTATCAGGATTATGGCAATACTTACACCTTAAAGAACACCCTTGCAAAAACACAACAACTCTTATACCAGGCCCATCTACAAGTCCCATAGTTTCTATTGAATGAATTTTTCCTATATTCATAGTCATTAACTTCCTCCTTGAACAATTGATGATTTAAAGTTTATAAATATACCTTCTATTTATAAATTTTAAATCATCAATTACTTATTTAAAATTATAATACATATCCCCTGCTAAGCATAACCCTAGCAGAGGATAATTTAATTGATACTAAGTTTTAATAGTATAAATATTACATTCTTGAGTGGAATGTTCTGTTTATAACATCAAGTTGTTGCTCTCTAGTTAACTTGATGAAGTTTACAGCATATCCTGAAACTCTGATAGTTAATTGTGGATATTCCTCTGGTCTTTCCATTGCATCTAATAATGTCTCTCTATTAAACACATTAACATTTAAGTGATGCGCTTTTTGACCAAAGTATCCATCTAACATATTGCTTAAATTAGATATTCTATCTTCCTTTGACTTTCCTAAAGCATCTGGAACTATTGAGAAAGTATTTGATATACCATCTTGTGAATGCTCATATGGAAGCTTAGCAACTGAATTTAATGATGCAAGTGATCCACTTGAATCTCTACCATGCATTGGATTAGCTCCTGGTGCAAATGGTTCTCCAGCTTTTCTTCCACAAGGAGTTGTTCCTGTCTTCTTACCGTATACTACGTTTGAAGTTATAGTTAATACAGATTGAGTATGGTATGAATTTCTGTAAGTCTTATTCTTTCTGATCTTCTCCATCATATTCTTAACTAAGAATACAGCTATTTCATCTACTCTATCATCATCATTTCCGTATTTAGGGAAATCTCCTTCAACTTCGAAATCAACAGCAATTCCTTCTTCGTTTCTTATTGGTTTAACCTTAGCATACTTAATAGCTGATAAAGAGTCAGCACAAACTGATAAACCAGCTATACCACAAGCCATTGTTCTAAATACATCTCTATCATGTAATGCCATTTGAAGTGATTCATATGAATACTTGTCATGCATGTAGTGGATACAGTTTAAAGTATTAACATAAAGGTTTGCTAACCAATCTGTCATTACATCAAATTTTTCCATAACTTCATTGTAATCTAAATAATCACTTGTTATAGGTGCCATCTTAGGTGCTACTTGTACTCCTGACTTTTCATCTATACCACCATTTATAGTGTAAAGTAAAGTCTTAGCTAAGTTAACTCTTGCACCGAAGAATTGCATTTGCTTACCTATTCTCATTGCAGATACACAACAAGCAATAGCGTAGTCATCTCCCCAGTATTCTGTCATTAAATCATCATTTTCATATTGAACTGAACTTGTATCAATAGATACCTTTGAACAAAAATCTTTAAAGTTTTGAGGTAATCTAGTTGACCATAATACTGTTAAATTTGGTTCAGGTGATGGTCCTAATGTATAAAGTGTATTAAGTACTCTGAATGAATTCTTAGTAACTAAACTCTTTCCATTTAATCCCATGCCACCAATTGATTCAGTTACCCAAGTTGGATCTCCTGAGAATAAATCATTGTACTCTGGTGTTCTTAAGAACTTAACTAATCTAAGTTTCATTACGAAATGGTCCATTATTTCTTGAGCTTCTTCTTCAGTTATTACTCCTGCATCTAAATCTCTTTGAATATATATGTCTAAGAAAGTAGAAGTTCTACCTAATGACATAGCCGCACCATTTTGTTGCTTAATTGCAGCTAAGTATGCAAAGTAAACCCATTGAACAGCTTCTTTAGCATTCATTGCAGGCTTTGATAAATCAAAGCCATAGCTTGATCCCATTGCTTTAAGTTCTTTTAAAGCTACTATTTGATCGCTAATTTCTTCTCTTAATTGAATTACATCTGCATCAATAGTGTTAACTTCTAAGCTCTTCTTTTGAGCCATCTTATCTTCTATTAATCTATCTACACCATATAAAGCAACTCTTCTATAGTCACCTATAATTCTTCCTCTACCATAAGCATCTGGAAGTCCTGTTACTATACCATATTTTCTAGCTAACTTCATTTCATCAGTATATGCATCAAATACACCTTGGTTATGAGTCTTTCTGTACTTAGTGAATATTTCTGATATTCTACCATCAACTTCATATCCATAAGCTTTAGCTGCATTTTCTGCCATTCTTATACCACCTTGTGGCATAACAGCTCTCTTAAGTGGAGCGTCAGTTTGTACACCCACTATCTTTTCTATTGCTTGGTCTATATAACCAGGCGCATATTCATTTATTCCTGATACTGTTTTAGTATCAACATCTAAAACTCCACCATTTTCTCTTTCCTTCTTAAATAGCTCACTTACTTCATCCCATAACTTAGTTGTATTTTCAGTTGCTCCCTTTAAGAAAGAATCATCTCCTTCATATGGAGTATAATTATTTTGAATAAAGTTTCTGACATCAATTTCTTTTTGCCAATTTCCTTCTTTAAAGCCTTCCCATTCCCTAAACATTAATGCGTCGCCTCTCTTTCATAATTAATTTATGATTAAATTATAAATGATAAATTTTTCACAGTCAATAATTATTTTCATTTGAAACTTACTATCATCAATCTAACCTTCTTTCACTTTATATTTTAAACGAAAAAGGACTAAATGTAAAAGTTTTTTTAACAATTAGTCCTTTTTTTATATTTTTTTAACAATATTTTTCATTTTTATGAGTTTGTTTTTACTTTGCACCATATTGCTTATAATAATTATTTATTCTTTCCATAATTTCATCATCTATTATTACTTTATCATTTATTTTCCTGTTATAAAGATACTCTATTACTTCTTCCATAGTTACTATAGCACATGTCTTAAATCCAAACTTTTCTTTTATTTCATTTAAGGCAGATTTTTCTCCTTTTCCTCGTTCCATCCTATCTACAGATATTATAAGTCCAGTAACATCAACATCCCCTTGTTCCTTTAAAATAGGCATTGTTTCGTATATTGACGTACCTGCTGTTGTTACATCTTCAACTATTAAAACTTTATCTCCATCTTTTAAATTAGCACCAAGAAGTATTCCCTTATCTCCATGATCTTTAACTTCTTTTCTATTAGAACAGTAATCTACATCTATATTATACATGTCTGATAATGCAATTGAAGTTGTAACTGTTAATGGAATTCCTTTATATGCAGGTCCAAATAAAACATTAAATTCTTCTCCAAAATTCTCCTTTATAGCTTCTGCATAAAACTCTCCAAGTCTCTTTAGTTGACTTCCTTTTTTGTAATTTCCTGTATTTACAAAAAACGGTGTTTTTCTTCCGCTCTTTGTTACAAAATCTCCAAATGTAAGAACTCCACACTCTACCATAAACTCTATAAACTCTTTTTTATACGCTTTCATACTAAAAACCTCCAAATTTTCGTTAAATTTTAAACAATCCCTATTATCTCGTTAATGTCTTTTATTCCTTCTTTTATTAAGAAATTTTCCATTCCTTCTATTATTTCTTTTCCTGCCATTGGATTTGTAAAATTAACAGTTCCAATCTGTATAGCTGATGCTCCCGCCATCATAAACTCAATAGCATCTTGCCAATTAGAAATTCCACCTAGTCCTACCACCGGTATATCAACTGCCTTTGATACTTCGTGTACCATTCTAAGTGCTATTGGCTTTATAGCTGGTCCTGATAATCCTGCATATGTATTATTAAATACTGCTTTCCTTTTATTTATATCAATAGCAAATCCTTTTAATGTATTTATTAAGGATAATGAATCAGCCCCAGCTTCTCTACATTTCACAGCCATTTCCACTATATTTTCTGCATTTGGTGATAATTTCACCATAAGAGGTTTATTGGTGATACTCTTTATTTTACTTACAACATCATATGCAACTTCTGATTTTATTCCAAAAGCCATACCACCTGATTTTACATTTGGACATGATATATTAAGTTCTATCATATCAATATCTGTATTATTAAGATTAATTATGGCTTCTTCATAATCTTCCATGCATCCACCACCAATATTTGCAATTACATTAGTATTAAGCTTTTTCATGTTCTTCAATTCGTGCTCTATAAAGTGATCTATTCCTGGATTTTGAAGTCCAACTGAATTCATCATACCGCTTGAAGTTTCATATACTCTTATCCCTTCATTTCCATCCTTTGGATTTATAGTTAATCCTTTTGATGATATTCCACCTAGAATACCAACATCATAAAAATCTTTATACTCTTCTCCAAATCCAAATGTACCTGAAGCTGCTATAACAGGATTCTTAAATTCTACTCCATTTATATTAACCTTTAGCATATAACTCCTCCTCTACAGTTCTACATAGTTTCCATCAAATACTGGTCCATCTTTACAAGTTCTCTTATGCCCATCCTTTGTCTTACATGTGCAAACTAAGCATGCTCCGACTCCACAAGCCATATGTTTTTCCATTGATACAAATATCTTTGTACCACATTCTTTGCACATTTCTACTACCTTTTTCATCATAACTTCCGGTCCACAACATAAAACTACATCATAATCTCTTGGATTTAAGACTTCTGTTACAAAACCTTTCTTTCCGTGCTTTCCTGTGTTAGTTGTTATATTTATATTATCTACATACTTTTCAAAGTCATTTATTAAATATACATCATCTCTAAATCCTGCATATAGATCTATATTAGATGCATTATTTTTTTCTCTAAGTTCTTTAGCTACTTGAAGCATAGGTGCAGTTCCTATCCCTCCAGATACTAAAGCAACTCTACCTAACTTTTCATTTACATTAAATCCATTTCCTAAAGGTCCTGTAATTTTTATTTCATCTGATTCCTTAATCTTGCTTATTTCTTCTGTTCCAGTACCAACTACTGCATAAAGAAATGTAAGCTTATCATCTTCTTTTTCACAAATACTTATAGGCCTTGGAAGAAGTGCATTTTTGACTTTAAGCATATAAAATTGACCACACTTTATCTCATTCTCATCTTTTACTACTAATTTAAATATCCCTTTTGCTATCTCATCATTACTAATTACAGTAACATCTTTATAGACAATTCCCATAGTCAAAATCCTCCCTATCTATTACACGCTGATCTTATTTCGTCTCTCATCCTAATTACTTCTTCTCTAGCACATTTTACAAAGTCTTTTTCAGAAGCTCCATTATTTTTATAAGCTAGAAGTATTCCTCTTGAAGAGTTTACTACTCCTCCGTTTCCATTATTAAGATACATTGCAACATCTTCAGCTTTTCCACCTTGCGCTCCATATCCCGGTATTAAGAAAAACATTTCCTTTAAAGTTTCTCTAATCTTTGCACCCTCTTCTATATGTGTACATCCAATTACTCCACCCATTGGAGTATATCCACATTCACCCATATATTCTTTTCCCATGTTTAATACCTTTTCGCCAACTATATCATAAACATTTCTTCCAGCTGGAGTTTTGATATACTCTATATCTTTTGCTCCTTTATTTGAAGTTCTAACTAAGCTAAATATTCCTTTATCTCCACCTTCTATATAAGGTATATATGGTTCTATGCTATCCATCCCCATATATGGGCTTAATGTTATAAAGTCTGCTTCAAAGTCGCCTTCAAAATGAGCTTTAGCGTACATTGTTGCTGTAGCTGCAATATCCCCTCTTTTTATATCAGCTATAATTATTTCACCCTTTTCTCTAAGGTATGCTAATGTATCTCTGTAAGCTTCTAGTCCTTCAATGCCTAATGCCTCATAATAAGCTATTTGCACTTTAAAGCATGCAGCTACATCAAATGTTGCATCAATTATTGCCCTATTAAACTCAACAATAGCATCTTTATTTGACTTTCCCTCTTTTATAAAACTTGGTATGTAATCAAGTGATGTGTCAAGACCAACACACACCACTCCTCTTTCATTAACTCTATTATATAATTTATCTATTATTCTACTCTTCATCTTTTAATCCCCCACTATTTTTTATATAAAACTCTTCCACCTTTTATTGTCATAACTACTTCACCATAAAACTCCATACCTTCAAATGGTGTATTTTTCCCTTTTGAGTGGAACTCCTCTGAATTTATAACTATCTTTTTATTTGGATCTATTAAAACTACATCTCCATCTAATCCAATACTAATATTCCCCTTATTCATCTTTAATATATTAGCTGGATTTCTTGACATCATCTCTGATAGCTTATTTATTGATATAACTCCACCTTTTACAAGTTTTGTATAACATATTGGAAAAGCTGTTTCTAGTCCTACCATCCCCGGTGAACCTTTCTTTTTATCTTCATAAGTATGCGGTGCATGATCTGTTCCTATACAATCTACATCCCCATGACTTATTGCTTTAATTAAAAAGTCAACATCTTCTCTTTCCCTTATTGGAGGATTAACTCTATAATTACTAACATCATTAGTTAGTGCAATATGATGTGGGGTAACTTCACAAGTTACTTGTACCCCTTTGCATTTTCCATCTATTATATATTGCATAGCTTCTTTAGTGCTTACATGAGCCATATGAAGCTTAGCTTCTGTAACCTTTGCAAGTGTTATATCTCTCCAAGTCATCATATTTTCTGCAAGTCTCATATCTATATCTGAAAATTCACCTGACTCTGCATGAGACATAACTATCCAGTCATTTTCTTTTGCTATCTTCATAGCTTCCATCATAACTCTTGAATCTGATACTCCAACTCCATCATCTGATATTGCTCTCACTCTAGAATCATTTTTAAATTCTTCTAAGTGTGATATTGTTTTCCCATCAAAATTCTTTGTTATTGTTACACATTGGTGTATATCTATAAGGTTTAACTTCTCTTCCTTTTCTTTGACATAATTTAAAACTTCCTTAGTTGAACATATAGGACTAGTGTTTCCCATTAAACATACTCCTGTATATCCGCCTCTAAGTGCAGATCTAGATCCAGTCTCTAAATCTTCTTTATAAGTAAGCCCAGGATCTCTAAAGTGAGCATGAGTATCAACAAATGCTGGCATTAAGGTTAATCCATTTGCATCTATAGTTTCTACTCCACTTTTACTTATATCTATACCTACTTCTTTTATTTTTCCATTTTCTATATAAACATCACCAAAAAAATTTTGGCATGAATCAATTACATTTGCATTCTTTATTAATATATTCAAATCAAGCACCTCTTTAAGCTCTTATACTAGTTTCATTATGTGATCACAATACTCACATTTATAAGTTGCTTTATCTCTATCTACTAAGTTAAATATTTGAGGAACATAATTTTCATCAGTTGTTATACATCTTACATTGTCACAAGTAATTATATTTTCAACTTTCTCTGGAAGTTCTGGTATTAGCTTGTTAACTATTTTTTCATCTCTAACTTCATTTATTGTTATATTAGGTGAAAGCATTGCTAATACTCTATAATCTATTTCTTGTATTCCTTCAATTTTTATAATATCTTTTTTACCTAAAGTATTACTTTTAACATTCATGATTAATGCTACGCTTAAATCTGATTCTTCTAAATTTAGGTGATTAAATATTTTAATTCCAATTCCAGCTTTTATATGATCTATAACTAATCCATTTTTTATACTTGTAATTTCTAACATATTAACATACCCCCAAAAGTTTACATATTAACGCCATTCTTGCATACATTCCATATTCAGCTTGCTTAAAGTAAGCAGCTCTCTTATCTGAATCAACTTCTACAGCAATTTCATTTACTCTTGGTAGTGGATGCATAACTATCATATCTTCCTTAGCTAAATTCATCTTGTCCATATCTAATATATAACTATCTTTAAGTCTTAAGTACTCTTTCTCATTAAAGAATCTTTCTTTTTGAATTCTTGTCATGTAAAGTATATCTACTTCTTCTATTACATCTTCTAATCTTTCAACTTCTTTAAATTCTATATTATTCTTTTTTAAGATTTCATCTCTTATATAATCTGGTATTTGAAGTTCCTTTGGTGATATTAATACAAATTTATTACCTTCATACCTAGACATTGCCTTTATTAATGAATGTACTGTTCGTCCATATTTTAAATCTCCACATAAACCAATTGTTTGATTTGAAAGACTTCCTTTTAAAGTTTCTATTGTTAATAAATCTGTTAATGTTTGAGTTGGATGTTGATGTCCACCATCTCCTGCATTTATAACTGGTACCTCTGAGTACATACTTGCAACTCTTGCAGAGCCTTCTCTTGGATGTCTCATTGTTATAATGTCTGAATAGATTGATACCATTTTTATAGTATCTGCAAGGGTTTCTCCCTTAGATGCTGAACTTGAATTTGGTTCTGAAAAACCTAAGATATTTCCACCTAGTCTCATCATAGCTGCTTCAAAGCTAAATCTTGTTCTTGTACTAGGTTCATAAAATAGAGTCGCTAGGATTTTCCCATCACATATATGAGAATATTCCTTTGGATTTTCAATAATTTGATGTGCTAATTTGAAAATTTCTTCTAGTTGTCCTATAGTAAAATCCATAGGATCGATTAAATGTTTATCTTTTAACATAATTTCACTCCTTCTTAACCTCTCTGTGTTAAATTAAAAGGGAAATATTTTCTTACAATTGTATAAGTATATAAAAAAAGTCTTCCTCACAAGACATAAGGAAGACGCAGTTATTCTACGATACAATTGCATTACTATTACTTCCTTACTGATCTCTCTGGATCAAATTAAAGGTTATCTTTTCTGTAGAATACCATGTTAAACATTAACTGTCAATATTTTTAATTTATTTTTATAAAATCATTTAGAAATTTATTCAATACTACCCATCTTATAAAGTCCTTAGTATTAAGTTTATGTAACTTTGCAAGTTTTTCTATTATTTCTTTTTCCTCTTTAGATATAGAAATCTCTATCTTATCTATATTTCTCTTATTTATAATTGCAGAATTTATCTTCTCTTTTATTCCATACAATATAGTAGTCACCACCTCTCAAATACTTATTCATAATATATTCATTATGTAACCTCTTTAGAATTATTTTTAAATAAAAAAGAAAACCCCTAGAATTTAAACTCTAGGGGTTTTCTTTAAATTATTATTTTGTTTAAGTTAATGTTTGTTTAAATTGATGTTTTTTAAGTTAATGTTTTGTTTTGATACTGTTAATTATAAATTTATCTTAATCTTTATTTTATTAAAGATTAGTTAGCTGATATTATTTTAATAATTCTTCTACTGTATTATCTGGTAAAGTTTCTTCTTTAGTAGTTTTTCCAAGTAAAGATTCTTCTAATTCTAAAGTTTCTTCTGCTCTTGGACTTATAGCTTTTACAAATAACAATAAGAAGTTAAATACTACATAGAAGATTACTCCTGTTCCTATAAATATTTCAATATCTCCTAATACTTTAAAAACTCCGCCACCTACTCCTCCTACATTCATTAAATATTCACTTACTTTATAAGCAGCCATAATACTAATTGCAAGCGGGAATGTAAGTGATGCATATATTGGTGCAAACCCCTTTTTTATAAAACCTACTATATATGTATAAACTAATAATAAATTTATTATTGAAATAACTATTAATACTCCTAAAATTATAGGGTTTAAAGTTTTAAAGGCAGTAATATATCCAACTAAACAAAGGCTAGCTGGAGCTGCCATTATTCCTATTGTAGGTAGATGATGCTCTTCTATAGCTTTATGATTAAATACTCTATATAACATTATTGGCCAAGTTATTATATATATAATAAATCCAAAATAAAATAACCATTGTGCTAATTTATCATATCCCATTCCTGTACTTGTAACGCAAGCAACAACTACTCCAACCCAAACTACGAACCAACTTGGAACCATATGTTCAAGCTTAAAACCTTTTATTCTAAATGCAAAGAAAACTATGAATAATATAAAATGTACAATTATACATGCAAGCCATAACCCTTTTGCAAATCTTGGTGCAACATTTAAAAAGTATGCTGCTATTAACATTAATCCCATATCTATTGTTGGATAAAAGCTTCCTAAAACTGGATGTTTTATCTCTTGTATAATTTTTTTAGGAAATACTACTATTCTTATAAGCATTAATGATAATGCTAAAATTGTAAATATTATTGCTAATGGCTTTAAAAAATTTATTCCATTTATTTGCCATGCTGTACTTACTGTTATTAAACCAAGAGAAGTTCCACATATGCCTATTGGATAATTCTCTAATTTACTTATTAAACTCTTCTTTTGATTCATATTGATTCCTCCGTATATTATTTACATGATTAATTATATATAATAAAAATAGATAAGTGAAAGAGTATTTTTTTATATATATTATATGCATTTAGTTATATATAACTTTTTCTATATTCTTATAATATACCCGCAAAATTTAAATTCATTACTCTTATCAATTTATTAATACTAATTTTATATAGATAAAAAAAGCTTAACAACATATTAAAATATGTTGTTAAGCTTTTTTAAAATTTACTATTAATGTAAACTCTTATATATGACGGAATTAAGCTGTGTAACTTTTATATATTTCTTGCCATACTATTAAATTTTTATATTAATTCATTATATTATCTATTCTTATATAATTAAAGAATAAAAATCTTATTGAGTAATATACTAAAGGTATTGATTTACTTATATAAGTAAGGAGGACTTAATATGAATTCAGATAATAGGAAACCGAAATTCACCAAACCGAAAAAAATAATCCTAATTCCTTTTACAATTATATTAATAATATGTATCTCATTATTTACAATAATAAAACCTAATTCTAATAACACAGAAGTTGTGGCATCTGAAAATGACTTGGGTACTTCTTATTACTTACAATTAAAGGATGATCCTAATGCAGATGATGCATTAATCGTATCTAAATTTATGAATGATTTATATAAAGGCTACAAACAATATCCCGTTAGAAATGATAGAAAAAAAATAGTTTATTTGACCTTTGATGACGGTCCATCAACAACAAATACTCCAGCTTTACTTAAAGTTCTAGATAAACACAATATTAAAGCAACATTCTTTGTAACTGGAGTATCATTAAATGCTAATGATAAAGCTAAAGAATTATTAAAAGAAATTGCTATCAACGGACATGCCATAGGAAATCATACATATAGTCATAACTACCATTACCTTTATCCAAGTAGGACCATAAATGTAGATCATGTTATTGATGATTTACATAAAAATGAAAAGTTAATGCAAAGTATTTTGGGCAAGGATTTCTTTACTAGAATTATTAGATTACCAGGTGGATATCGTACATGGAATGGAAAGGAAGCATTAAAAAATAAGCTGAATGAGCTTGAAATTCAAAATATTGATTGGAATGCTTTAAATGGTGATGCAGAAGGGAAAAAGAAAAATGCACAAGAATTAGTTATCTACCTAAAAAAGACCGTTAAGAAGCTTGGTGAAGACGCAGACAATATTGTGGTTCTAATGCATGATGCATATGGGAAAGATGAAACTGTGAAAGCTTTACCTCAGATAATTAAATATTTTAAAGATAAAGGTTTTGAATTCAAAACAATAAAATAAGACTTCTATTATACGGTTTCTAATTTTAAATTTCACTAATATAAGACCCAACTGCCTCTTAAATTTTATTATTTACTAATATAATCAATAGTATAATTTATATACTAGCTTATTTTTATCTATATGTTAATTCAATCAACCTTTTCTCAATATATTATCAATCAATATCTGTTATCATATATATATATATATATATATTAATTAAATTAATGAAAAAAATGAATTAAAGATAATATTTATCAGGTGAGAAATGTATAAATTAATAATTAAAATTCAACTTCATTAAAATAACATTTAATCTCATAAAAAAGACTAGAATTAATTCTAGTCTTTTTTATTTATATCCACATTGTACAAATATTTACTTCTTTTTTAGTTAATTTCTTTAAAATAACTATCTTTTTAATCTACAAAAACTATCTTCTAGGATTATCAAAAGATGGTGGTGTAGGTTCTGGATGCTTGTGCTCTGGCCCTGGCGTAGATAAATCAAAGTAAAGTTTTGAATCTTCAGTTACACCAAAATCTTTATTTGATCCTGTTTTTTGTACTTTATTTAACGCTTCTCTAAATAGTGTATTATGAGCTTCTTCTCTATTTAGTAAAAAATCAATAGTTTCTTTAACATATTTATCATCTATTTGTCTATATAAATATTCATAAACAACTTTTGCTCTTTGTTCTGAATCAATATTCGATAACAAATCAGCAACTAAATCACCTGTAACTGTAACATAATCAGCAGTCCATGGAGCACCTGAAGAATTTATTAATACTGGAGATAATCCAGTAAGTACATGTGTTTCTATTTCTCCAACCTCAGTTTTATTATAATCTACTTCATGTCCGTTTAATAAATTAATTGTTTGAACTACCATTTCCATATGGCTTAATTTTTCTGCACCTATATCTAAAAATAAATCTTTTATTTCAGGATCTTTTATCCTAAAACTTTGAGATATATATTGCATTGCTGCTTTTAATTCACCATTTCCTCCCCCTAGTTGTTCTTGCATTAATACCGCATATTGCGGATTTGGTTTTTCTACTTTTACTTCGTGTAATAATTATTTTTCATGTTTGAACAAAATAAATACCTCTTAAACTTTTACTGAGTCACTAATTATTTTCTTCATTAAATTTAATTATATTCGTAAATATGAATTTTATTTATATGAATAAAATTTAGTTATATCTTTCATATAATAATTTATCCCTTCACAGTATTCTTTTTAAAGATAATTATCCTTATTTTCATAAACTACTAATTTTATAAAATTAGTAGTTTATAATAATTTTTAAAGTACTCTAAAAGTTAAATAAGCTAAATTTATTCTATATAAATATCTCTATTTTATAACTCTCTTTTCTTTTACGTTATACTTATACCCATTTTCTTTCAGATACTTACTTAAGGATTTTATCATTTCATAATTATGTATAACATCTATGTTTACAAAATACTTAACATTATCTTGGGATAATTTTATATCATTATCTATTTTTCCACTCTCATTTTCATTATTTTTTGCTTGTACATTTTTTTCCATATACTGTACTGTTTTTTCTGCTTTTAATATTGTTTCTGCTCTATCATTTATCTCTTTTAATATTTTATCTAAGGGCCATCCTAATTCTATATAATATGTAAAATCATCCATAGTAAGTTTAGTTTTTATATCTCTATTAACTGAATTTATTGCATTTCTTATTGACACTTCAAATATTAATCTTTTCTCCATATCATCTTCTTGCTGTTTTTCTAATATTGCAGCTCTCATTTCAATATCTTCTTTTATACTCTTTAATGTTCCACTAAGATTTAAATATTGATCCTTTATAGTTAATTTAGATGCATACTCTTCTTTTAATTTATGATTTCTTATACTTTCCTTTATGTATTCAATAGCTTTAAGTCTTTTTTCTTCTCTCCGTTTATCATCATATATTTTAATTCCATCCTTTATTGGCTTCTCTACTTCTGAGATTAATTTTATAAGATCTCTACATTGAGATTCAAATTCTCTTATTGGTTTTTCCATTTCCCTTTTTACATTTTTTCTATAACTATCTATATTATTTCTAAGTTTAGCTAGATCCTTTTGAGTTGTTTTACACTTTTTTAAACTTTCTTCTGTAACTACCATGCCTTTATATTTATTCATCGTATCATTTAATGATAATTTAACTTCATCAAAATTCATTAATATAACTGGTAATTGCTTCTCTACTTCTATTTCTTTCATAGGATTTTCCTCCTAAAATTCAAAATCTTCTTCTGTATGTTTTTCCGCTTCTTCTTGATACTCTTCGTGTTGTTTCTTTGTTTCAATATCTTTTTTCTTTTTATTAAGCATCTGAATACATATATTTAAAGCTGAATTAGGTATATCTTCAACTTTATTTACACCAGCCCATGATAAAAATTTTCTTTTATCTACTCCAGTTTCATCTATTAAATTATTTATAGTCATTACACTTGCTCTATTTATTTTTTGTTTTCCTGCTTCTGCATCTGCATCAACAGCTCCTCCATCTATAACATCTGTTTCAGCTATCTCAAAAGCCATCATATATAAGTATCTTCTTGAAAAACTTTGAGTACCTCCTATATTTTGTATTGCACTACACCCTTTTAAAGTTGCAATCTCCACAGGTGTTGACCATTCTCTAAATATATCTGGGTTATCAATATCTCTAATATATAACCAAGCTTGTTGTGATGTAAATTTAAACTCTGTATATAATCCAATCTTTAAACAAACATCATTTATATGAGGTAAGAAATCTCCTAATTCAAAATATTTATAGTTTGCGAATTTATTATATCCTGTTTTCTTAAGTTCTCTATTTTGCAGTTCAACTCTAGCTTGTTGAATTTTTTGATATATATTAAATTCATTTGACTTCAAATTATCTAGTAAATTATTAACATCAATATTTATATTATCAAATAAATCTGATACTTTATCAAAGCTATTGCTTGCATCTATTATATCTATCTCATCATCTTGATTTAACCTTATATTTTTAATATTAATTCCTAATTCTCTTATTGCTTTATTAATTTCTTCAATTTCTTTTTTTATTTCAATAAAATCATTCATAATAATCCTCCTATATTAAAAATTTGCAAATAATGATTTACCAATAAGTTTTGCTTTATATAAATTATTATTTGCAAATTTAATTAACATTACTCTATTGATTTTATGTTACTTAAGCTTTTTTATACTATTATTCTCCATTATCCTATATCCATTAGATAATGATTATTCATAACTACACTCATATGCTTTCTAATATGCCTTAGCAGCATTAAAATAATTTATATAATAAATGCAAAAGCGCCTTTTCTTATCAGTAAGTTCAATATTTTCTAATACATCTTTTACCTCCTCATCATCAGTTAAACTTATAAGCCATTCATAAGTTGCTCTAGATTTTTTTCTAAATCCATATCCTCATGTAAATCAGCTATAGCATCATCTTTTGTTTGAATATAAGTTGCTGTCCATGGATTTCCTTGAGCATCAGAATAATATAGTTCTTTACCATGATCTGTATAATGCCCACCAAGTCCAGCCTTTTTTAACTCTTTAACTGACGCATTATCCATTAATTGATAAATTATAGTACCAGTCATTTCTACATGAGCCATTTTTTCAGTACCTAAATTATTTAATACATCATACATACTTTATCTTTTTAGAACATTAAATAGCTAGAAAAATATATTATTCAATTTAAATAATTTTGTTAAGTGTTTCATAATTCCTAATTATATAAAATAAAAAAGCACTTATATTTATACAAGTACTTTTAATATTTTCTGCCTTTTATAGAACAGAGTAATAACCTTAATTGTTGATACAATTCATTTATACATATGTAAATATAGATTTATTCATAACAAAAAGAACCTACTAAATCAATTACTAGGTTCTTTTCTTTATAGACTTAAACTAATAGCACATGTAATCCCTATTGTTAGTCTCTATCTTGCTATACGCGTTACAGAACTGTATTAAACTCTATAATAGCATATAGTAACTAAAATATATTGATGAAGATAGCGAGATTTGAACTCACACCCAATAGGATTTATAACCTATTCACTCTGCCACTTGAGTTATATCTCCAAGAAGTAGGCTCTTACACCTACTATTAAATCATACATAGTGGTCTGAGAAATTATATAAAAACTAATAAACAATTATAAGTTTGGCCTTATTTATTTCTACATTTTATTATTTCCCATAAATTAATTTTTTTATCCCTATTTTTATCAATAATAGGATGAATACTAATGACATTTAATATCCATACATATATATACTAACATAAACTTTTTGGTATTAGTTGAGTGTAAATTGGGTATAAACTGGGGGATTTTTATATTTCCAACCTTTCTCGTTTACACCTGTCTATAAATATAGTTTACCTAATTTATTTATTGCATCCTACCTTATTTCTTTTCTAACGTAATCTACATTAAATCATAAAATGGATTCTGCTTGATTCCAAAATATATATTTCTATTAGTATATTTAAACTCTATTAGTTTTCTCTCATTATCGTTCATTCTTTTTACTGTACTATCTATTTGATCATTAAGAGTTCTCTTATTATTTAACTCTATTGATAATTTTCTTATCTCTTTTTCCTTATTTATAATAGTCCGTAATAACATATTATAAATATTAATACTCATTTTTTAAAATTGACATTACTATTAATGACTCATATTTATTATTATAAAAAATACATTCTCTTAAAACTCCATCTTCTTTAAATCCTTCCGATTTATAAATGTTTTGCGCTCTAATATTTTTTACTCTTACATCTAACCATACTCTATTAGCCTTTAAATCATTAAAGGCTAGACTTTTTACTAATTTTAATGTTTCTTTGCCAAACCCTTTACCTTTTTCACATATTACAAACCGTCTAAATTCTATACTATTATTTTTATTTTCAATTCCTGATATAATTAAATATCCAATAGGTTTCTGTGTAGCAGATTCTTCAATAATTATATGTAAAATGTCTTTATTAACTAATGAATTAATGTGTTGATCTTTTGTCCATTGACCTATATATTGAGCATTTTCTTTCTGTTGTTCTGCATTAATAACAAATTCTAAATCTTCAACTTTAGTCTTTCTCAAAATTATATTTTCTGATTCTTTTATTATATATTTCATATACCAAATTCTCCTTATATATTATGAACCAATAATCATAATATTCTAGTCCTATTCTAGTCCTATAATAGACTATTAATAAATTGTGATTATAATAATACAATGCCTTTTTCTATTTTATTTCCTTTTAAAAATTCTTTTACCTCAAGAGGTTTCCCCCCCTGGAAACTGTAATATTTCTATAATCAAAATACCATTACTGGTGGCGACTCAAATTCCTTCATTATTTGCATCTATAATATAACCATGTGGTTTAATAATATTTGCCTCTAATGACTTGGATTTGAATATTTTAATTGGAATATCTTTATAATAAGTATGAGAAGTTGGCCATGAGTTTATATTTTTATATGGCTAAGAACTCAATCCTCTTATTAAATTATGTATTTTAATACTACTATCATTCCAATTAATCTTTGCCATTTGCTTGTTTAACATCTGTACATAAGAACTTCCATCACTGGGTTGTTTTATCCCACAAATTTTACCTGTGGCAATTCCATTTATTGTTTCCTCTAACAGTTCAGCACCGTTTATTTTTAATAAATTGTACAATTCTCCTGCTGTCATAGATTCAGATATGTTAAACTCACTTCTCATAAGCATATCACCTGTATCTATACCAGTATCCATTAGTATAGTTGTATTTCCAGTTTTTGTTTCACCATTTATTAAACTCCAATTTATTGGTGCTGCCCCCCTATACATTGGAAGGCGAGATGCATGTAAACAAATACATCCAAGTTTTGGTATGTCAAGTATTTGCTTAGTTAAGATTTGACCATATGCTACAACAATAATAAAATCAGGATTTATTTCTTTTAATTTATCAATAATTACAGAATCTGTTCTTATTTTTTCGGGCTAAAAAATTTGAATTTCATTCGATAGTCCTACCTTTTTGATTGGCGAAGTTACTACCTTTTTCCCTCTTCCACTTGGTTTATCAGGTTGTGTTACAATTGCACTTACATTATATTTCTCTATCATTTTCTTCAATGAGGGAACTGCAAAATCAGGAGTTCCCATAAAAACTATTTTCACTATTAACACCTCCATTTAATACTACAAAATATATTTTGTAGTTATTCATTAGTTGTACAACATTCTACCACTATATGTTAATTATAACGTATTTAGTAAATACTATACTATTCAATTTTCAAAGATCAATTTTTCTTAACTAATTCGCTTAATCCTTATATTGCTAACTTTTTAATTTAGTAGGCTATATTTATATCACCTCTCTTTTAATATTTGATTTTTATGGTGCTCTTTCTTTTTTGTTTTAATTTAATAATCATTTACGAGTAAATGTATTAAGAATATATCTTCGAAAAAATTCTTAAGACTATATTTGAATCTAACTTTCTTTTTAATTCCATCAATCTATATTCCATTTTCTATACACCATTTAACAGTATTCTTATTAATAAGCAACCTAATAAAAGAAAAGCCTTATGTATTTTAGAAAAAACTATAATGTATTACTATCTAAAAAAAGATAGTTATTATCAAATTATTGTATCATTAGCTTTAACTTGTGGTCTTAGAGTTGGCAAAATTATGGGATTAACTTGGAATGATATAGATTTTAAAAATAATTCTATACCTATAACTAAGCAATGGAAAAAGAGAAAGGATGATTGTTTTTGGATTCACTGATGTAAAGAGTAAAATTTTAATAGAAGAGTTCCGTTACCTCCTAGTACTAAAAAGATATTATTGAAAATAAAAAAATCTCGACCTTTAAATATAGATCAGAGATTAATAACTGAAAAAATTTCTGATATATGTAGACCTGATAAGTATGAGAACAAACTTAGATAAACAATTACGTAAAAATTTAATACATGTATATATACTTACGCAACAAAACTTATAGCAAATGGATTAGACTTTAAAACAGCTGCCCATATACTTAGTCACGATGTAGAACAAACTTGAGAGTATATTCACATATAACAGATTAAATGTATAATAAAGCAGCTGAATTAATATCTAATTTATTTTAAATTTTTACCGAATTTTTGATAAATCGCCTTTTTAGCTGTTTTTCAAATTTAAGAATGGCTTAAACACTGATATTCAGAGGTTAATTCCAATTATTCATCACATTATCCCACATAACAACTTTGTGAGTAATAAAAATTTATATAATCTTATAAAACTTAGTTATTTCAATGCTTTAGTAGAACTATATAAGATATATAAAATATCTTTATTTGCATAGTTTTATAATATATTTTTGACGAATTTTTGACGAATTTAATAAATGTTTATGATAATCTATTAAAAGACTATATGTTATATATAGTCTTTTTTGTTTACATCTATTAATAACTCCATACTTCTGGCACCCAAGTTTATAATTTCGCTTAGCTTTTCAGATTGTAACTGTATTATCTTTTCTAATTTTATTATTCTATCCTCTAACCTTTTTCTTTCTGTAGGAGACATTTTATCTAATTTTACGCCCTCAAGCTCTCTTATGTATGAAGGTGCAAACATAACTCCTGGAACTCCCTTGCAAGGAGTTAATACCCCTTCACTTACATATCTCCTTATTGTTAATTCAGTCTTTTGCCATCTTGAAGCTAAATCTTTAACAGTTAAGAGTCTTTCATTATTACTCACTTGAACCACCTCGTATAATATTTATAATATATTATTTAATTATACTAATGTATAATATCTCAATTTATGTCAATAATTAAAATGCAAATGCATTAAAAATACCATTTAATCTCACTAAAATAAAAAGACTAGGAGTTAACCTAGTCTTTTTATTTCTTATTTACTTTCGAAATATACTTCATTTAAACTTGCTATATCAATTGTTTCTCCATCTTTTAACTTACAAGTTACTGTCTTAACTCCATTTTCTCCACTAGCATCTAAAATTTCATTTACTGTTGGTACTCCATTATTATAAACAACAAAATTTCCTGACCCACTCTTAGCAGTTGCAACATATTTCCCTGGTTTTATATCAATTCCAACTTTCCATGTTCCAGTAGTTAATTTATCACTTACTTTTGTTTGTGCCGGAGTAAATCTTACTTTATTTATACTGCTTATTTGAATAGATTCTCCTTTAGTTAAATCACAAGTTACTGTCTTAACTCCATCTTTTCCAGTAGGATCTAATATATCATTAACTACAGGTACTCCACCTTTATTAACTACAAAATTTCCTGACCCATCTAGAGATTTACAAACATATCTACCTTCTGGTATATCACTTCCAACATCAAACGTTCCTGTTGATAAAGTAGTTTCTTTTGCAGTTGAATTATCTCTACCTTCAGTCTTCTCATTTTTAGGCTCTTCTTTTTTATTATTAGAAGTATTTACTTCGTTTTTACTAACATTACTATCTGATTTTGATGAAGTGCTTTTATCAGATTTCCCCCCTGAACCTATAGCCCCTATTATAATAATTATTACTATAAGCCAAAACCACCACTTTTTAAAAATTGATTTCTTTTCTTTCGCCATTATTATTCCTCCTTAGTAGTTATAAGAATATTTTACCATGAATTATATTTCTATTATGTAAACAGTTTATTAAAACAAAAAAGATGCCCTATAATAGCACCTTAAATTATATTTAATATTATTAGATATAAAAATATATATGATATATGCATTAAATTAATTATACAGTAAATACCTAATGCTCCATTCAATATAAAATTAGATATTAATAACTGCTTATTTGTTGCATTAGTCATTCTTTTAATTAAGTAATATATAAGTAATCCGACTAAACCTACCTTAATAAAAATACTTATTAAAGGATTTTCTACTATATTAACCATAATTCCATTAACTTCTTTAAACAAGCCTGTTTTTAATAAAATTAAAGTAAGTATTATGTCACTTATATTTAAAATATATAATAATTGTAACTTCTTTTTTATGTTTGTATATGAATACCCCTTTATAAATAAAAATAAAAAAATAAGACAACACTCCTTTATAAGGAGTGTTGTCTTAAATATTATATATTATTCACTTTTCTTTGATTTTTTCTTCTTAAATAAACCACAATAAGTTTGATATTATTTATATAAAATCACTTTAATTATAGTAGTACTATCTATATTTTTCATTCACGACCACAATTTAAACATTTAACATAACCTTTCTTGTTAGTAAGTCCAACAACTGCACCTATTATTCCGCCAATGCATCTACAACTATAATCCCCTCCTATACTCAACTTTTTATTTTAATATTATTTTCACCATTTTGTAATGTATAAATATCCCACAAATGCTACAATTAGCATATATCAATAAAAAGGGGGATTAATTATGAAATTATCAAAAATAAGTCTATTCACTTCAACTCTTATAGTTTCATCAGTTCTATTTACTCCAATTTCATCATTCGCTAGTGAAATAAATCCAGTACATACAATAACACCAAGAGCACATATTACAGGTGGTGGTGGAGCCCTTAGACCTCAAACATCAAAAATACTTTATTTATCAAAATATGAATTAGAAAAATATTATGGTAAAAAATTCACTTCAGGAAGTAGTACAGCTGATTATATAGTCTCTGCACTTATAGGTGTTAAAAATGCACAATTAGGATTTTTTACAGGTCTTACTTTTGCTATGGTAGATGAAGCAGTTAATAGAAGAGCTTCTACTCTAAATAACATCAAAAATAATATTTTATACAAAGGTGCTAGAGGAATAAAACTAAGCATGAAAGGAAAACCATCTGGATATCCTGTTCTTAGTATAACTTTTGATACATGGTGGTAATATGAATAAATTAATGCAAAATAAATATCTACAAATCATCTTGAAAAATAAATATATTTATTGGATAACAGCTATAATTATCGCAATTATAATTCCCTGGATTATATTCCAAGCCAATCCTATAGAAGGTGGAATTAATAATTCAAGGGCAGGAACTTGGTCAAGATTTTCGTCTATATTAATAATTTGCTTATTTTCAATAATATCAAAACAGAATAAGCAAAATAAGAATTAATAAAAACCTCATTCTTTGTTGAATGAGGTTTTTGTTTTCTTCTATTCTTTAACTTTTAAATTATTATTTTTTTATTTTATCCTGGTATATATATTTTAATAAATTCCTTATTAAAATCAATTATTTAATATATAATGATTTCCAAGTATCTCTTCCAACTATACCATCTACACTTAATCCTTTATTTCTTTGCAGATTTTTTATAGCTTGTGTTGTCCCTGCTCCAAAACTTCCATCTGCACCACCATGATTATTTAAAGATGTATATCCTCTGTTTAATAATCTTTCCTGTATAAGTCTAGTAATATTCCCTCTAGCTCCTTGTCCTACAATAACACAAGCATTTAATGTACTTTCACCAAAATATCCATCAACTTTTAATCCTGAATCAAATTGTCTATTTAATTCAGTTTGAAGATTTTTCACCTCTTCTCCATTTATACTTAATTCCCATAATTCTTTTTTATCTGATGTAGAAGGTTTTTGAACTGGTTTTGTCGCAGAATTAATAAATATTTCTTTTGTAAAGTTATTTAAATCGACTTTGCCTTTAACTCCTTCAGTTGTCCCATTTTCTGTATATTGATGTCCTATAACCCTAAAGCCATTTTCCATTGGTTTATTTACTCCATAATGAGCTATCCAACCAGGATATTTTTTAACCCTACTATCTAAGTTATCTCTTCCAAAATATCCACCTGTATAAATCATACAATTTAATCCACTTAAATCTTTAAACTTATTAAGGAACTCTATACATCTATCTGAAATTTGAGTTCTAGTTCTTCCCTTCTTATTAGTTTCTATATCTAAACAAGGTAGTATATTAAACTTTTTTCCTTTTATAGCATTCCAAAAGTCTACAGCTTGTTGACTAGGGCTTGTATTCTCTGACATAAAGTGATAAAATCCAATTTCTAACCCTGTATTTTTAACTCCATTATAGTGTTCTTGAAATAGCGGATCTATATATTCTACTCCTTCAGTTGTCTTAATAATAACAACTTCTATCCCACCTTGTTTAACCTTATTAAAGTCCACTGTCCCATTATGCATTGATATATCGATTCCTTTTAACATTTAACATTCCTTCTTTCGTATTCTTATATATTTAAATAATTGTTTTAACTATAATTTTGTAAACTAAAAGAGCAAAGATTATTGTCCTTGCTCTACTGGTACAACTTGTGATATTCGATTTAATTTATTTTTAAGTTCTGCATTTTCTTGCTCTAAAGTAGTATTTTTATTTATTATTTCTTCTGCTTGTTTTCTTAAATTATCATTGTTTAACATTTCTTTACCTTTATTAACTTCGCCAGCTATAGCTTGGCGTAGCATTTTTACCTGCTCTTCTGTTAAATATGGTATCTTTTCAAGAAGTAATTTATCGAACATATCAGATTTAGATTTAACTAACTCTTTAATATTATCTGTAATTCTATATTTTTCTTCTACTATATTCCATACTTGCTTAGCAGTTTCTATTTCTTCTACATGCTTATCTAGTTGTAACCTTTGCTCTACAACATCCTTTTTCTTTGCTATATACTCTGTTGATACATCTCCAACGCTTTTTATAATAGCTACTAGAATCCCTACAACTCCTATCGCTACAGCACTTAATATTGGGTCTAATATTTTATCCATGTTAATTCCTTCTTTCTATTCATTTTTATTATTAAAAAGATGCTCTTTAATTGTATCTACATCTTCTTTTATATCTTCTACAATGTTAAATTTATCTGCGAATTTATTAATTATTTCTTGAAGCTTATTCTCTCTTTCTCTTGCTTCTTTTCTTGTATCCCATAATAGCCATACAAAAAGAGCTGCAAATGCTCCTTGTCCTATTATCTGTGTTAGTAATTCTTTTTCCATTTATGCACTTTCTTTCTGTTTAAATTTTTATAACTAAAAAAGACTAGAATTAACTAGCCTTTTCCATTACTTCTAACCTATCTCTTTCATATCCTTTTTGTTTTGCTGTTATGGTCCAGTCGAATAACGTATTTGGTGTTCCTCTAACTTTAAAATATTTCTCTGTTTTTTCTACAACTCTTACATATGTTAATTTACCATTACTAGCAAACTCTCCTATTGGAGTTGCATCTATTTTATATCTATGTTTTGTATTTACAGTTGATAAAAACTTATTATCAAACCAAATAATGCAATCACCGTTATTGTCTGTCCTATTTTGCTCTATAGCCATATCTGTAAACCAACATTCTGTAGATTCTACCGCATTTAGTGTTAAATCTCCATATATAGTATCTACTATTCTATTCTTAGAACCTCTTACACTTAAATCTCCCTGTATTCTCATGTTTACTCCTACTTTAGTCCATATATCCGAAGAACCTGCTTTTGCCCAAAGATATGATTCTCCATTGCCACTTGAAAGACTAAATCCGCCTGGAAAGAATTCAGCATAATAATACTTTTGATTCCATTTAGAAAATGCAGCTCTATCTGAACCTAAAAGCGCTGTAACATTTCCAGTATCAGTATCTTCAATTTCAACCCCATGCTTTGCTTTTAATATAAATTTTTTAGTAGTGCTTTCAAAAAAACTATTTCCTTTGTTATCATCAAGGAATATTTGTCGTCCATGCAAGCAAACATCTTCATAAATAGCAATTGGACATACTTCTCCACGTACTTTATATTTATCAAAGATAATATATGATTTAAGCCTACTAGCTCCGCTATCTAAATAGCCATCAAAATATCCGATATCTAAAAAGCTATTTTTATAATTTACAAGCTCAATACCTGGCTTAGAATTATCTTTTGTTTTAACTACTGAGGTTAATGATCCTATAAGTTCTCCATTATTGTTAAAGTTGTATAAATCTATTGAATTATTTTGTATTTCTATTGCTTTTAATCCTGTAGCATTAGAAAAAGTTGTTACACCATTGAGTTCTATTTTACTAGCATTAATTTTTACACTTTCTGCTGATTGATTAATTTCAGATATTATAGATCCTTTATCTGTCTTTTTATTTACTTCTGTTTTTATACCATTTAATCCAATATTTAAACTAGATAATTGACTTTGCATAGAACTTACTGTACTTCCATCTGCTTTAGTTTTTAATATACTTTGTACACTACTAACTGTAGCATTTATATTATTTGTTTTTTGTGTAAAAGTACTTTCTACTGTATTTATTTTTTCTGTTACTGTTGTTATATTATCTTTAATTTCTTTATTAGCATCTTCAGGAGCTGGAGTCCAATCGGTAGGCTTAGTACCCTTTTCAAACTTTGCCCATTCCAATGCAACTTTACCTTCTCTATTCCCACCACTAGGATACATATATGCAGCAAATTTATATACTCCAGTTTTTTTAGGAATAAATAAAGCATATTTAGTTTCATTTGAATTTACAGAAAATATATTTATTGAAACACTTCCATAACTCCAAGTATCTTCATAAATAAAACAAGTTAAAGATTTACCATTATCTGAAGCAACTTTGTCTATATGCCCCATAATTGAAAAACAATAAGTTTTATCTTCTTCAAGATGTATAGTTAATGTTCTTCCAAATGAACCATAGGCACTTGTTTCAGCATTTATATATGAATTAGGGATTAAATTTCTCCCTCCAAACTCTATATTATTAACTGTTCTATCTATATCACTTTGGCTCACCTTAGTAGATATTTGCCCCTTCAAAATATTTATACTGCTTTCTGCATTGCTAACTCTTGTATTTACTGTTGTTATCTGTGCATTAGTATAAGTCTTTGCATTATTTAAAGCAGAATTAGCTTTATTTTGAGAACCTTGTGTATCTTCTATTTGCTCCCACGAACTCCAAGCAGTATTACTTGTACCATGCCTTTGATACGTTGCTGTACTATTGCTTCTAAAAGTTTGCACTGGATACCCACCACTAGCATCATTCCATGGAACTTTTGTTTCAAGCGTTCCATATGGATTTCCACTTGCTGATATACCGACAGTGTTTGAATACTTAAATTCTGTTATAAATTGTCTAGAATAGTGTTGCATATACCATTGTGGACTCTCATTAGTGCTTCTTGTATCAGGAATATTTCTAGCACCTACTATAGCTTGTTGCTTAGCAGTATTTGTATAGTTATTTGCACTATTTATAGCATCTGTTTTAGCGGTATTTATTTTATTAGTTAAGCTATTAGTAGTATTAGTTAGATTAGTTGTTATAGTTTGTGTTGTACTATTTAAGCTATTTACACTCGCTTGTAAGCTATCCTTAGTTTGAGTTAGTTTAGTAGATACATCATTAATTTTATCTGTAACTACTTTAATATTATCTATTATTAATTTATCTGTATCCTCTGGTGCTTGTGTATATTCTGAACACTTAGTACCTTTTTCTATTTTTAAATTTCTATAATCCAAATAAACATCTATACTAGTATCTAAAGCGATTATTAAAGCTTTATTAGTTGTACTAGGTAACGTAAACCCTTCTAACTTAATTCTAGTCCATTTATCTTTTAATAAAGTGACCTTTTCCCATTTTTCATTTTCAAAATTAAATCTAGTTATAACTGAATTTTTAGGAACTCTAACATCTAAAGACATAGAATATAAAGTTTTTCTGTCAGTTATTAATTGTTCACTCATCCTATTTCCAGTACAAAAATAATATAAAGAAACTGCTTTTCCACTGGCTGGAATAGCTCTATAAAACTTTCCTGTACCATCGCTTTGTAATGTAGAAATGCCTAATCCTATATTATTAGCATCAAACTTAAGTAAATTTGAATTTAATACTAAATTTCTTCCACCTATTTCAATAGCTTTAATACTTTTATCTATATCAACTTCTCCTACTTTAGTATTTATTTGCTCTTTTAGTATATTTATTTCACTTGTAGCTTTACTTAAATTGCTATTAGTTGTTCTTATTTGAGCTGTAGTAAATTCTTTAGCACTATTTAAAGCATTATTGATATTACTGTTTATAGTAGTTGTAGCCTGTGTAAATGTCTGATTATCTACTTTTAAATTAATAACATTATCCAATGCTTGTATTGAAGCTTTTTGAGTTGATAACTCCTTACCATGCTCTGTAATAATATTTTTCTGTGTAGATAGTTCTACATCTAAAGTTCTATCCCCTACAGTAACCTTAGTACCTTTAATAGTTTCAGTACCATTATTATTTACTTCTCTTATAACACTATTTATATCTAATTTATTACCAGCTATATTAGCATTATCAGCTACTTTATTATTATCTATAGAACCATTTGTAATACCAGCATTATGAACTCCTTCAGAGTCAAACATTATAGTCTTACCATCTTTTCCCCTTATTAGTAATCCATAATCTGTTATATTATCTTGTTTTCTATATTCTCCTAAAATAACTCTATTAATATTATCTCTATTAACTAATAGTTGATTGCCCACAATTTGAATAGATCCATTAGCACTAATTATTCTAAATTTACTTGTACTTATATCTCCTGCTCTAAGTTTATTTACATCAAGTGAACTTATTTGAGCTGAACCAATGGCACCATCTGCTATTATTCCACTCCCAGCAGTTATTGCATTTGTATGAAAATTCTTTGCTGTAAGATTTCCAGCAAGCTGATTTTCTACACTAAGTGTTTTACCTTCTAAAATTCCAACTCTTTCTACTGCTACATTAAGCTCATTTACATCTGCCTTTCCAATAAGAGCATGAGTTAATTTAGATTCTAAAGCTGTTAAATCTTTAGTCTTTATAGTTTTTATATCTGCTCTAATCCCTGTTAAATCTTCAGTATATAAAATTTGTATTTTACCATTTAAAGCATTTAACTCATTCATATCTGCTTTATCAATTAATGCTTTCTTTATAGTAGCCTGTTCTATAGCATAGTTTTCCATAGCCTGTGTTATAGAACCTTTTCTATCAAACTTACTTTCAGCCTTTGTTTTTCCTGTTGCTTTTATTTCACTTGATATTGATCCCTTATAAGTAAGCTTCTGTTCCATTATTAGCGTATTATAAACTTTACCGTCTAAATCAACTATAGTAACTCTATCTCCTGCCTGTACTGCTGGATTACCTTGCCACTTTAAACTATAAGGCATATAAGAAAACCCTTTATACTTAGTATAAAGATCATTTAAAAATTCCTCAGTAATTACTGGATTATCAATTTGTATTTCTCTTCCTATATCTACGCCTTTACTAAAAGTTTTTTCTCCTCTTTTAGCTGTTATCTTTTCTATAGTATACTCTTTGTCATTATTTTCAAAAGTAAAGAATATATCTGGAGTTATTTTTAAGCCTTCATTTTTATAAGTGCTTATTTCTAACTCACCAATTCTATTAAATTTAGCAAAACACCCACAAAGAGTTGCTATAATTCCTACAGCTTGTCTTAAACTATATCCTTTTATTTCTTCTATAGAGTAATTAGGTAAAGTAGAATTACAAGTTATTTTAACTTTGGAACATATCTCTTTTAATACAGCATTAATATTAGCTGGATAACTTAAATCAGAAAAATAAGTTCCTTCTAGCTTAATCATATTATCTACACACTCTAATTTAACTTTTTTATTTTTATTTGTTACATTAGAGACTGTATAGATTCCTAATGGTATATATTCTATAGCCTGATCTATTTTCAAGCCTATATATGGCTTAACAGTAGCATTATCAAATATTTCATATTCATCTAAATTAAATAGATTTATATTAAAACTATTAGAAACAACAGAACCTAGTGAAAAGTTATCTCCCGGATTAACACTTTCCTCTAGGCTCATATCTATTATTAAATCATCATTATATGTTTTATCTCTTATTAATACTTTACTTACAAAACCTCTTCCACCAAGTTTATTTATTTCTTTTTTATATTCATCTGATACCTTAAACAAATATTAACCTCCTTCCTTTAAAGATTAATATTTTAATTATTCTTCTAGCATAAAATCTATACAGATCATTTCACTTGCAGTCATATCATACCCGCTTAACAAATCAAGATTAAACTTATGTGCATCAATTTCAACCTCAATATCTTGTAAATCCTTCATATCCTTATTCCAATTTTCTTTTTCATCATCTTTAATAGCATAGTTGCCATCTTCTATTTTAAAATTACCTTCTTCATCTTTCTCGCAATATTTATCTACTATCTTTTCTCTTTCTTTATTGTAGTGTTTTAATTCACTTTCTATCTTTCCAATATTTTTACCTATTGCATAAGATACCTTTACAGGTAAACTCTTACCACTAATTTCTCCTAGCATACCTACTTTTTCTAATATCTCTTTATTTTTTAACTTTGTCATATTCAAATCCTTCTTTCTTTAATTTATTTAATATAAAAAGAGTCTACATAATGTAAACTCTTAAACTAAAATACAAAACAATTTAATCCTTTTGCTACCTCATTTGCTTTTGTTCTAAATTTTTGTACTTCTGCTGCAACTAAAGCTGAATTAGCTTTAAATAAATTCATATCAATTACATAAGTTTGTATATTGGCAACTCCATTTTCTACTAAACTACAATTCATATTCATAATTTGTTGTTTCATTCCATTTGTTTCTATCTCTACAGCTCCATTTAAGTTTGTAGTTTCGCTTACTGTACTTGTTACTTTTATTTCATCTGCCATTTTAAATTCCCTCTTTCTATTTTTCTATTAAATTAAAAGATAGACCTAACCACATATTATTTTTAAAATTAAATGATGGTACAGATCTATCACCTGTATAAAATGTTTTTGAAGTTTGTCCCTCCATTGGATCTGGATAAGAAACCGAAAAATATACATTACTTATTACATTTAATATTGTTTTTATCTCATCAGATGTTAATGGGCCCCATTCACATTCTAATTTTCTAGTAACTCTTATTCTATCTCTAAGCATTACACCTCTTGCATTTCTATTAGTATTTTCCCCATCCAAATCCATTATGTTTACTTTAAAACTTTTAGGGGCAGTAACTTCTACTCCATTAACTATTAGGCTCAATCTTTTACTACTCCTTTCTATATTTCTAGTAACAATTCTCCTGATTGTCTATGAACTTTATTTATAGCACTTATAGCAATCTTTCCAAAATCAGTATCATTTATTCTTAGAATTATATCTCCAAATTCTTTAGAATCTGTGCTGTTGCTGATTCCTGCTCCTTTATTGTCTTTACTTTCCTTTATAGCTTCAATAATAGCTTCCTTTAATTTATCTAAATAATTAGAATCATTAATATTTTTATTATCCATATTAGAATTTTGTCCGAGCATTGTTAAATCAGGTTGCTGCAATAAACTACTAGAAGTTAATAATATATTATTTATTCTTTCAGTAAGTTTATTAGCAAGTAAATCTAATCCTTGTGTATTGTTTTCTAAAGGCACAACAGCTTCTGTACCTGCTTCACCAACTACAGCTTGCGTAGGTCTATCAACTACACCACCTTTAGCCAAGTAAGTCATTTTAGGTATATTTACTCCAAAATGTTTTCCTCCAACGCCTGGAATCCATGAAGGAGCATCAAAACTAATAGTATTCAATCCATCAATACACATATTGATAAGTCCTATAACTGCATTTAAAGGTGCTTTTGCTATTCCACCAAGAGTATCAAATATCCCTCCAAATATATTTCTAACCCCATTCCATGCCCTAGACCAATTACCAGTAAATACTCCTGCAATAAAATCTATAATTCCTCCAAATACTCTTCTTATACCACCGAATATATTACTTACATTTCTTAGAAAGGCATTAAGTAAATTTCCCAAAGCTCCAAATGATTTACTCCAATCTCTTTGGAATACTGATTGTAACCAAACTTTAAAAGCATAAAAAATAGCTTTTATTTTAGCCCATATAACCTGTGCCTTTACTTTAATAACATCCCAATTTTTATATAATGCAACTCCAATAGCTATTATTGCACCTATAGCCACAATAGCTATTCCTATAGGTGATGTTAGAAATGCTATCGCAACCCCTAAAGCAGTTGTAACTCCTGTTGCTATAACACAAACTGAATTCCATGCTACTGTTGCAGCAGTCATTGCTATTTGAGCTGTAGTATCTGCTATTTTAAGTCCTGTATTTATTACAAATTGTCCAGCTTGCTTAATTAATTCAAGTGTTCCAGTCGCTAATGCAACTATGAAATCTCCCGCATATAGACCTATCAATGCTAATGTTTCAGCTTTATCTGCTATCTTCATTCCTATATTTATTGCAAATTGCTTTGCTTGTCCTGCTAATTCTAATGCACCCCTTCCTATTGATGCTAGAAACTCTCCTGCATACATAGCAGTAAGTTGGATAGTCTCTAGTTTATCTGCTAATTTCAACAAAGTACATTCTTTTAAAACTTTAGATATACTTCCAACAGCACCTATCACACCGCCAGCTTGTTGGATGAATGACATTAGTTTCATTGTTTCCCAAGCTGCAAAAAATAAAGTAACTGTTGTTATCATTGAATCTAAAGCTGGTTTTCCTTCACCCATTAACCAATCTATAAGACTGCTAAATGCATCTAAAACAGTTCCAACTACATCTGCCACTTTTGCGATAACTGGTGCTATACTATCATCAAACCACATAACAAAAGGAGCAACAAAATCTGTATAAATATATCCAGCTAATTCAAATATCTTAGCTCCTAACCTTACAAATCCTTTAAATAAATGACTTCCACCATTATCCCAAACATATAACAAATTCTTTGTAGTATTTTTAAGTACTCCAGATATTGCATCTAAAACTTTCATAAATGTTTTTGCTACTCCTGGTCCAACTTCTCCCCATACATCTCTAAGTGAATCTCCCATGTGCTTTATAAGAGTTAGTACATTTATAAAGGCATCTGCTAAAGTTTGAACTATATGTGTTCCTACACCCCCAGCATTCCAAGCATTAGCAAAAGTTGTAGCAATATCTCCTATAATATTAAATATGTTCTGTAATATTTGAAGAATAACAACGAGTATTCGTTCTCCAGTTCCATTGGTCCATACTTCAAGAAAACTCTTACCTATACTTTTTATAAGATACCATATCCCATGTAGTGCATATTTTATACTTTCAATAGTTGCAGCTCCTTCTCTTGCCCATGCTACTTTAAAAGGTTGAAATACTTTTGATATTATACCCTTTAATTTTGCTACCATATCATTTATTTTTTTCATAGCAGCACTTGCAGGACTTAAATCTACATTAGGAGCAACCATAGGAATAGGATCTATTCCTCCACCATCTTTTGGTGTTTTAGGTTTCTTATTCTTATCAGTATCTTTTGGTAAACTTAATTTATTAATTTCATCAAATCCAGCTAAAGCACCTTTTATCTTTTTCTTAGTCTTTTCTGCTGAATCTCCTATCTTATCTACTGCTCCTGAAGTCTTTTTACCTTGCTTCTCCATATTTTGCATTGATGCTATAGAAGCATTCATACTTTTCGCAGCCCCAAAACTAGCTTGATATGTTTTACCAAATAAAGCACTTACAAAAGCTGCTATATATGCTGTAACATTTGCTAAAGCACTCATCAAAGCATTAAGGGCAGGTAGAACAGCTTGATAAATTGGCATAAAAGCAACTATTAAATTACTTCTAATTTGTTGTAAACTATTTGCAAATTGTGCATTTGTCATTAATGCATTTCCTATATATCCTGCGACTGCTGATATACCTTTCATAACAATAGGAAACACTATCCCCCATTTAAACATGCTATCAATAAACATTCCTGTAGCACTTCTAGCACCATTCATATTCTCTCTATATCTTCTTGTATTATTATTAGCACTTTTCAGACTTCTACTTGCACTCTTTGCAACACTAGCAGTTCTTTTAATACTGTTATTAGCTGAATTTACTCCGTTGCTAGACCTTTGAGCCGCACTACTTAATCTCTCAAATTCTGCATCTAAATCAGCAAGTTTAAATCCTGTTTTATCACTTTGAGCTGTTAACTTATTTATAGCTGTTTCTGTTTTTAATATTTGCTCTTGTATTCTATTTTTTCTAGCTTGATTAAATGTACTATTATAAGTTTGTCTTAATCCTGCTAACTTCTCTTGTTGTTGCTCTATTCTTCTATTAGTTATCTCTAGACTATTTGTTAGATTTTCTATTTGTGCTCTTACACTTTCCAGATTTACACTTGAGTTTACTTTCGGTTGTGGTGGACCTCTAGTAGTAGGTGGAGAACTCGTTCTAGTAGAAGTAGGATTTATATTCTGTACAGGATTAAAGTTTATTGGTACTCTAATCTTTTTAGCATTATTCATTATACTTTTTATTGCTTCTAAAGCACTTGCCTTCATTTCTTGTATAGACTTTAATACTAATTCTTTATTCTTTTGAATACTGCTTTTTATAGTATTATCTATAGAGTTTAATGATGTTTTAATTGCTTCTGTCATTGAATTAGTTAAACTACTAAAATCAATTTTGCTTGTTATTCCTTCTAAACTTTTACTTATCTGATTACCTATCTTTTGAGATATTTCTTCAATTTGCTTTTCTGTATCTCCACCGAGTTCTAAGTCTAAAGTAATCTTTCCTACTGAATCATCACCTGCCAATAATTTCACCTACCTTTCATAATAAAAACAAGCATCTAGTTTAACTAAATGCTTGTTTAAATAATTCTTGTATTTCTTTTATCTGCTGTTCTTTTTCTTCATCTGTCATTTCTTCTAATTGCCTATTTCTCCAATCATCTCTAATTTTATGTTGCTCCTTAGTAAAACTCTTCAATATATTTTCATCTTCTTCACTTCTTATAGAAACAATTTGACCTAGTGGAGTTTTAGGCATTATTCCACTAAGTAGGGTACAAAACTCATCCCAACACATATCAGATTCATTTCTAAGTCTTATCCCGTATTGAGCTGTAAATGAAGCATCTATAAGTTCCCAATCTTCATACAAATCATACCATTGACTATTTTTCTTCTTGTTGAAATCGCTCTACTTCCTTTTTACTGATTTCCTCAATTTCTTCTAATTCTAAATTAGATATTGCAGCCATTATTGCATTAATTATAGTATTGTAACATTCAAAACTTAATTCTAGGCTTTCTATATATTCAAATGCTTCCACTCCTAAAGATGCTTTTATTATCTTTTCTAACATCTCTATTTCATTAATTTCTTCATCTTTATTCTTTGATTTCTTATTTTTATTCTGTTTAACCAAAGATTGAATATATATAGCATTATTTTTACTATTATTTATTTTATACTTATGATCTTCGTCTATTTCTAAAATTGGTTTATCATTAACCAACTTATCCATTATGTTATATACTTTTGCCATAACTTACTCCTCCTAACTTCCTACACTTGGTGACACTGTTGCTGGAATGAACTCCGGTTTACCATCACCTTTCAAATCAAATTCAAGTGGTGCAACCTTTGTACTATCATCTCCACCTACATTAGTTACATTTATTACACAATTAAACGCAAGCTTTGAACCATCAGGAAAACCTATAGAACCTTTTGTGCTACATTCAAGCCCATCTTTCCATGCAGTTGCAGCAACATAATCATTACCTAGATCTCCTACACTTCTTTTTCCTTTTAAAGATATAGAGAAACTCTTACCTGTCATTAAACTTCTTGCCCATCCATTTGTTGTCATAGGTGTCCAATCTTCAACTTTACCATCTATTTTTATACCAAAGTTCTCCATATCAGAAATTGTAACCATGTCTTTATCTGTACTTGCTAGACCTTTTGTACCAATTTTAAAATCTAAATTATATACTGGAAATACTCCTGTAAATCCTGCCATATTATTACCTACCTTTCATGTATTATATTTACCTCTATCACATATTCATATATACCATTCTTATCTGTACCAACGCCTATAGACTCTGATGTTCTCATATCAAATTTAATAATTCTTTTATTGCCTATAACTGCATTTTGACCAAATAAACTATTATATACTTCTTGTGCTTTTTGTTCTGCTGTATTAGCATTTTTACCCCAATGGACTAATATAGAAATAGCCTTAGTAGAATAGCTTGTATTTACTAATCCACCTAAGGCTATATTGCTTTTAGCACCTTGAATACTGTATATTCCTATACACTGTTCCTTAGTTCCATCTATTTTACCTATGTACCATTGAGGGCATTCTATCTTTGTTTTTAAATATTCTCTTACTTCACTTAGCAACATTATTTAATCAATCCTTTGCTAAACATTTTTAAGAATTTAGAATAAGTATCTATTACAAATTCTTTATTATCTCCATCAACATAAGACTGCATCCATCTGCCTTGTGCATTTGGATTTTTATCCTGTCTAAAATTATATTCTGGATGGTAATATAATCTTCTTGCATAAGGTGTATCAAATATTATAGATGTTTTACCTTTATCAACTTGTGATAAATCTACAAAACTACTTCGTTCAAGCTCTCCTGTATCTTTAGGAACTACGGCACTTGTTTTTATATCACTTAAAACAGATTCTGTAGTCATTTCTAAAGCCTTTTTTTGAGCTTCTGCTAAAGCCTTTATCTTAGTATTATCTAAATTAATTTTTACTTTGGCTTTCATTATATCAACTCCAATTCAGTAGAAAAGACTGAACCATCTGGATTTCTTGGCCTTGAAGATTTATAAATATCCTTTTTAAGTTCTCCAATCTTAATATATCCTTCTATTAACTTATCTGGATTAATATCACCTTCAACTATCACAGTGCCACTTAAGGTTACAAGTCTACGCTCCGCATCAAGTGTTTGCCTACTTTTTTCATTGTAATTGCATAGTCCATCATAAATTAAATCTTCTACAGGCTCTCCATCTTCATTAATAAATGTTTGATATATCTGTACTGGAGTATTTAGAATCCATTTAGGAAATGGTAATTTAACTCCCATAACTATAACCTCCTACTATTTAAACCTGTTTGAGATATATAATTAATAACTTCTTTAGTAGTAGTTATTCCATTCACAATACTTCCGTTAAAACTAACAGATGTACTACCAACTGAATATCCACTTAAAGGCATATTAATAAATTCACCATATTGCTCTATAAACTCTGCTTGTAAGCATATTGCTTTCTTAATTTTATCTTGTTGAAATGGAGATAAGTTTTTAAATTCTATTCCTATTATTCTGTTATAGGTTAGAGTATCAACCTGATCTGATGCTCTTTCTAATTTATTTTCTAAAGTATCATCATTAAGAATTTTACCTTTAAATTCATCCTTGTAATATGAACTATCTACATAAGACATATTCTCACATCCTTATAAAGAAAAAGAAGTCCTAAATTCTAAGACTTCTTTAACTCTTTATTTTCAGCTTTAAGCTTTTTATTTTCTTCTTTTAATTTTTCGTTTTCTTGTCTTAAATCAATCAGTTCATCTTTTAATGGATCTAACTCATCTTTTAACTTTCTATACTCTTCATATGAAACAGACTTTCCTAATCCACGCTCTATAACTTCATCTTCATCATTTAATATGTCATAGCCTTGTTGTTTATATAAATCTTTTTCAGATTCTGCTATAGTATAAACTTTATTTTCTTTACTTGCCTTCATTTATATGCTCCTTCCTAGGCTTCTGATTCTGCATTAATAGCAATACCACAAGCTTTATTTTTTATTAGGAATGTATCTCCGTAACTTCTATTTTGGAATACATACTTATCTGCTGTTCTACTATCTGTACCTGGAGTAAATACTTTAATATAAGAATATTTACTTCTTGTTACTTGGCATGATGGATGTATAAGTATTATATTTATTTGCTTAGCATCACTTGCAGGAACACATCCATTTGTAAAGTCATACTTTGTTTTCATTCTTGAACTTGGAACCTTAGTAATAGTAACATCATCTAATGAATATACTCTTCTATCTATATTTCCATTATTTTTATTAACATCAATATTTCTTGTTAATCCTTCTGCATTTTTTAGTAATTTGTTAATAGCTGGTGTAACATAAAGTATTCTACCTTCACTTGGAACACCTTCATCATCCATCTTTTCCATTTGAGTATCAAACCAATCTAATACATTTGCTGTAGTTAAAGCTGTATTATCTATAACAGCACCATTTGATTTATATGCCTTAGCTTCTGCATAAAGCTTAGAATATCTATAACTATCTTTCTCTGGTATTGCCTGTTCTGTTTCAAAAACATTTTGAATATTAGCCATCTCTAATGTTAAGTTTGTTTCGTCAACATCCATTGGATCTATTGCAAATTCAATATCTCTATCATGAGATAGTTTCTTTGGTTCCCAATCATTTGACATTGAACCTGTATTAAATCCCATAGCACTTCTATTATGATCCTTATAGCCACTTACTGTAATATTAGGTAGCTTAATAGTTTGAGCATTCATAAATTTAACTTGTGGGTTAGATTGCTCTAATGCATATGAAGTTAATTCCCTTGCATATTTTTGTTGTAATTGTCTTTCGAATTGTTCAGCATAACTGTATACTGCCATTTAATCATCTCCTAAATTTAAAATTATTTATTTCCAAAGGCTCTTGCTAATACATCATCAACATTTCCTTTTTGTTTTTCAGTACCAGCACCAATTTTAAATCCTTTGCTTTCATCTTCATTATTCTTTTGTTGTTCACCTTTAAAGCTTGGATATTTCTCTAACACCTTATCAATAGCCTGTTCTATTGTAAGTTCATCATTAACCATAGCTTTAGCTAATATAACAACATCATCAACTGAACTTGCTATAACACCTTTAGATAAGCAAGTTACTTTAGTTTCTGCATTTAACGCTCTTTCTTCTGCATCTTGTTTAGCCTTTTCCGCATTAGTTAAAGCTTCATTTTTCTTTTCTTCATCTGTCTTTTGGCTTTCCTTCCAATCTTGATACGCTTTAATCTCATCTTTTGAGAGTTGACCTTTCTTTTCTCTTGCAACTCTATCTTTTATTAGCTTATCTACATCAGCTTGAGTAAAAGTGTTTTCTTCTGGTGTAGTTTCTTCTGCTCCCTCACCTTCTCCACCTGTACCATCAGTTGAATTAGTTTCTGAACCTTCTCCACCACTTCCTGCTCCATCATCAGCAGCTAAATAGATTCCTAATCTTTTTCTTAAATTACAATTTACTATAAACATAAATACCTCCATTTATAGCCTGTCGGCTGTTAATTCCATGCATCTTTTAACGCCTTAAGCAAGTTTTGGGCAAAATAAAAAGCCTTAGATCTTTCTAAGACTTTTTATTTTCATTTCCTATTTAGATTATTTTACCTATCTATTAGCTTAGGTGTTGTATCAAAGTACATATTCTCTGATAGATTATTACTTGTGATTTTAATTTTATAACTTCCAGCATCATAAACATCATAGGAAAAAGTATTACTACCAGAATAGTCTTTACTTTTAATTTCAGTTCCATCTTTATATAATTTAATATTATATTTAGAATTTGATGGAGTTAGGTTTGTAATACTAGTTTTGATTGTTTGGTCACTATAATTTTTCTTTTCAATTTTAAAATCTCTAGATTGTCCTGGCGTTAAACTATATGTCGCACTTGCTGCTAAAGCAGTACTTCCTATTCCAAATACCATCATTAGTGATAAAACGGATGCTATTATCACCTTATTTAGCTTTTTTCTACTTCTCATAAAAACCTCCCTAAATGTATTTATATTCATATATTACCATTTATTTTAAATTATTTCAAGTTTTTCCTAATATTTTATTAATTATTTTAAGCTAATAAAAACACCTACTTTTTCATATAAGTAAGTGCTCTATATTACTTCTATAGATTTTATTTCATTTTCATATACCTCTATTCCATAACCTTCTTTAGCTATTGAAATACTATCTATCTCAGGCTCATTATCTAACGCTTGAGTATATTCATCACATTTCCCTTTTATTATTTGATTATCTATGCAAGTAACTTTTATGTTCTTTCCTACATACTCCCATAATCTCATCTATTAGCTTCCTCCTTTTAATGTTGGCACAATATGTGTTCCCTTCTTTGAATAATGTATTTTAAACTTACTTGTTGCAGTTTTCTTACCAGTTGATGCATTAAGATTAATACCAATTTCTTTATTATCACTAATAGTTTCTTTTTTATCCCATTCACCTTTTAAATTAGTTTTTATCTCACCAGTACCAGCACACTTATTGATAAGTTCTTGAGCTTCATCTAAAGATATAGTTAAATAACTTCTACCTTCAATATAGTTATTATGTCCTAGAATATGTTTCCCTTGTTTTCCAACTTCTATTTTTAAAGGCTGTATAGTTTTTATATATTCTCTAGTTTCTTTAATTTTAGCATTCAAAGCTTTTTGCTTCAATACTTCTGCTTTTATATTCTTATCTTCAATATCTAATCCTGCTCTTGCATCTTCTCTATTGTAATTTCTTCTAAGCCGCTTATTATCTTCTATATGCTTTCTTAATACATTTTGCAGTTCTTTTACTTTATTATGTGCTATTTCTTTGCTTTCTTCATCACAAGTACCAGCCTCAAACCTTTTCCACTTCCTAAGTTGTCTTTCATAATATCTTTGTTTCTGTTCCTTCTCATAAAGTTTTATAGCTTCCTTACCATCTGGAACTACTGGAAGTCTTGTTATGCCAGGAAAGTATGTTATTAATGTATGCCTACAGTTAGGATGTAATAAACCTTCTGTTATAGCCTTACTAAGTAGTGGATATTCTCCATCTTCTTTAGTTCCATGACTAAATACATCATCAATAAGTATTTTACCTTGCCATGGTTCACACATCTTACAAGTATTAGCGTGAGCACTTACTACTATTAAATGTATTCCATACTCATCACGTTTCTTACCTTCACCTAAGAATGTTGCTCTTTGACTTGCTGTTCTTAAGCACATTTCTGCATAACTAGCAATATTAACTTGTTTGCCATCTTTATAAACTATACTATTTATACCTTTATCAAGAAAATCCTTAGTGGCCATGTCTATAGCTTGATTTACAGTCTTAGTCCCACTCTGTAAGTACATATGAGTCTTAAATATAGTTTGTCTATAAACATCATCCATCTTTCTAAGAACAGAATATTGAGCCTTATTTAAATCCTTTGTTACAACTTCTTGTAGTGCATTAAGTTTCTTTTCATTTACTCCAAAGAAATTAGTTTCTTTAGGCGGTGTACTCTCTTTCCCTAACTTATTTGCTATATATCCTTTAACTGTTTGAGTTTCTTTTATATCCTCTGGAAATTGCATCTTAACTTTATCAACTGAATCTTCTACGTACTGTTGACCACTAATAAACTTATCTTCTAATTCTCTATCTATTGCTTCTTGAATAGGCTTATTATAACTTTCAACTATCTTTTTATTTCTTTTTCTATACTTCTCCAGCTCTCTAAGTTTAGTACGTTGCCATTGTTCCCAATTAAATCCTTCATCTTGCTGCTGTTTTTGATGAAAATAAAAAGCCCTATGCATAGAAGATATTAAAGCAAGTTCTATTTCCTCAAATATCTTTCTTATGTCATAAGACTTATCTCTTTCATTTTTATGATCCTCTAATATTTTTTTCTTTGTTATACCTTCAAGTACTTCACTTAACTTTGATGGATTATTCTTCTTGTCCATCTTCATCAACCTCTGAATTTAAATCATCATCATCTACTGCCTTTGGTTCATCAGCTTCAAGATAGCCATTCTGTTCCTTTATTCTTTTAATTTCCTCTTCCTTTTCTTCATCTGTCCATGTATCTCCATACATTTCCTCTACACATTGCTCTATAGACATTACTCCAAAACTTTTAGCTTTTCCCACAGTTTCTACTACTGCATCAAAGCTAGGACTTGCATATTCCCCAAAGACAATACTTACTTCATATTCTCCAGCACTCTTTTTACTTAATACATCATTAGTTTTTAAAATTATATTAACTAACTGCGGTATAATCTCCGTTAATACATCAACTATCTTTCCTCTAGTATATAGAGTAGTCTTTTCCTTTTCCCTTTGGGCTTCTGCATTATCTGTTTTCTTAAGGTCTATTCCTAATGTACTAGGACTTATTATACCTTGTAGACACATATCAATAGCATTAGAATAACTCTCAACATAAGCTTCATAGTTTATATTAGCTTGTTTCATATCTATCTCATGCTTTGCATCTTCTGCAAGACTAGAACCTACCTTTAAGAATCTGTTATCAAAAGGATTAGGTTTCATTAAATTTCCTGTCCTTGGGTCTTTGGGTACTAAATCTTCAGGAATATACTTTTGCACCCTTCCATCACGAATAGCATCTATCCATTGAGATATAACTTCGTCTAATGCATCAAATGAATCTGATTTATTATCAAATATACTTTTACCTCTTCCATCAAACTTAGGAGATTTAAAGAACATTAATGGAACTGCCATTATAAAATCATCTTTATATGTTACATCCACAAGCTCTCTAGTTTCATCTAGTGTATTTAAAGGAACTTCATCACCATTACTATCATACAAATTATAATTAATATATCCTTTACCATAAGTTTCAGCCAATTTATATTGCTTATTATTTTTAACATAGAATGTATAGAATTTTATTTCTTGTAGCCTTCCTCTTTTAGTTACATACTCTACTTTATCACCATCAAAAAACTCTATTATAGGATAATGAGATACATCAGTATCTATAGCTAATTTTAAAGCTCCATCACCACTAACTAAAGCTGTAGCAATTATATCACCTAGCATATCATCAAACTTATTATCTTTTCTTATCTCTTCCCAAATATCATTATCACTTTCTTTAGCAACTTCTATACTATCTAAATCAGCTACTACTATATCACTTAACTTATCAGCTATCATTGCAGGTAACCCACTATGTATTTTTCTTATACTTAAATCTTCACTTGGAACAGCGCTCCAAAACCTAGCTTTATTTACTGGATCACTAGATACATTCTTAAAGAACTGGTCCAACTCATATGGTTCACCCCTATACCAAAGCTTATTTCTAATTAAATTAGTTTCATAAGTATAAGCTTCTTGTATAGTTATAGGATTCGTTAATGCTGGTTGAACATTTAAATATTTAATTGCTGCTTGTGTTAACATATTTTTAAATCCTCCTAATAGACTCATGCAATATCCTCCTTAAATACCCATATAAATCCACCACTTGTTAAATAAATTCCATTACAACATTCAGATATATTATTAGCCTTAGTTTTTTCACGAGCCTCTTTTATACTAGAATATTCATTTAGTACATTACCATTTCTATCTAATTTCACTACTGCTTTTTGATTTTTCTTAGCACTTATTTTTCTTAAGTTTTTATAATTCAAATTATATTTTGCATCACACCATTCTAGATTAGATATATTATTATTTGATTTATTTTCATCAATATGATTAACAATATCTTTTCCCTGATTCCTTTTTAAAAAAGTAATAGCTATAAGTCTGTGAACCTTTTCGGTTTTTCTTTTACCTCTGTAACATAAATTCACATTCAAATAGCCATCCCTATCTTTTTTTAATTTTAAATTCTTAACAATTCCTGTTCTTCTGTAATTAGTACTTCTTATATTTCCTAATGTACTTGCTTGATAGTAACCATCATACTCAGGTATATCTCTCCAAATCTCACACACTTCTATTCCTCCTTATAATCTCCTATCCTCTTTCTAAATGGTATCCATGCATATTGTACAGAGTTAATTGTATGGTCATTTGCATCTTCTGGCTCATACTTATCTTCTTTCCATGAATAGCACTCCAACTCTCTTATATGTTCTTTACAAGTGTCTATAACATAATAAAATACTTTGCTATTAACATTTATCCAACCTAGCATTAAATGTATTCTATCTAATATAGTTACCTTCTTATAAGAGTTAATAAAGTTATACATACAAGCATTAGTTCTTTTAAACTTATTAAGCTCTGTTATTGTTGCTTGGTCTGCACAATCTATAAATACATCTCTAGCAAATCCCCATTCTTTTCTATTCTTTTCTAAAAATCTAAAGAACTTAGGAGCTATATCACTAGGTGCTAAAGGTATTTCTAAATCTTTATTGTTATATACCTCTTCATTTAACATTACTAACTCTTTCTTATCTGTAATGCCTAAGAATGTCATTGCTATAGTATCTGGACTGTTTTGGCTATACGCCGTATCAAGTCCTGCTGTAAACTGAACAAATTTTAATTTATTATCTTTTATTTGTTTAACAACATAACCTTTAGATATAACATTGTTCTTTCTTTCAAAGTTAGAGAATATAAGCCCTGTTGCTCTTCCTCTTAAACCTAATATCTTATTCTTATAAAGCTTTGTACCTTTAGGAGCACTTGTCTTTTTCTTTTCTATATCTTCATCAGATAAACTTGCATTATCATAAAAAGAAAAGAACCAGTAACACCAGTTCTTCTTCTCTTCACTATTTAGTTGTTCTAATATTTCTTTCGGAACATCTTTCTTATATTTTTCTAATGGTCTACAACAATTAATAAATTCATCATATATAGGTAAATTAGGATCATCTGGATTAAGTGTCATCATAAGATAATCATTTCTAGTACATATTTCTCTTACAAAATCAATACTTGCTGTGTTAACCTCATCTATAAGTACACATCCAAATTGAGAGCCTAAAGCCATTTTCCATTTATCTACGTTATCATAACCTAGTATGTATATTACTTTTTCTCCATTATTAGTTTTGTATCTTATATGAGGTATTTTGTTATCTTTATCTCCATTACCATTATATCTGACTAAATCACCAAATACATCAGTGATTCCATACTCTTTTTGTATTATATTCTTTTCAGCAACACCAGTTGTTTTAGCTGCTATAACATGCATTTTCTTATTAGACTCTGCAACCATCAACATAAATTTAAGTATTCCTACTGTAGTTTTTCCTGCTGCTGTTGTTCCTTCTAGTGCTTCTACTGGTGATCTATATTCTAAAAAATCTAAATACTTATCAGATAATTTATATTCATCACTCATCTCTATTTCTTTCCCTTAGCTGTCCTAGTATGGAATCTAATTTATCTGTTGAGTTAACATTTAAGTTTGTATCTCTCTCAACCTTATCAACAAATAATCTATATCTTTTACCTAATAGTTCTGCTGCTTTAGTCCTATCTTGAAGTGATGCATCTAATCCAAACTGGTCTTTTTCTTCTCCCCTCATAACCTTTGTGAGGTATTGGAGAACTTCTTCACCTTTTGCTATCCTCTTATCTTCTATTTCCTTTAGGCGTTCATCTATATATTGTTTTATATTAGGTTTTATTAGGTTCTCTGTTCCTATTACTGCTGCTGTTTTCTTACTATATCCCGCTCTTCTTGCTGCTTCTGTTGCATTACCAGTTTCTATATAGTAATCTGCAAAAGCTTTTTGTTTTGGTGTAAGCTTCTTATTATCCATCTGCTCCACCTACTTCTTTATATAACTCAACTAATTTTAAAAGTATTTCTTGTTGTTTAAAAGTACTTAATATTTCTACTTTAACTTTAGAATACTTATTAGGATCTTTTTTGTTTTCCGGATACATTTCGTTATACTCTTCAACATCTATTAAGTGAAATAACTTATATACAGTACATATATTTCCTGTTTTATTACTTATAAATTGTTCTTTATTTACTAAGTATATATATCCATAAATATTTAATCCTTTTATTAATTTATTTATCTTTCCTTGTATATTCATTATCTCCCACCTTTAAATAATGGAGTATCTACTAAAATAACTCTTAATTAAACTATTTGGTAATACTTTATATTTTTATTACTATGATCTTCCTAAAAAATAAAAAACATTCATATTTCTATGAATGTTTTTATTTCATATAATAAATTATAATATTTCAGGAATTAAGGATGCAAACTTAGACTTTACTCCATATCCACCTTCTACATTCTCAACTGAAGATACAGTTGCATAAAATCTTATATATGCTTGCTGTATTTCTTCTATTTCAAAATCCGATCTATTTGATGTTGCGACATATAATTTAGTTAACTCAGTTGCAACATCTCTTTTATTTCTTTGTATAGGATTTGATTTAACTTCCATACTTTCTCTCATAATAATTCACCTCTTCCATAATGTTGTAATTATATTATTCGACCAAAATATACATATTCCTTCTAATCTATTAAAATATTTTAATAATGTATTTTTCTAGTAAATAACATCTCTTAAACCATCAATTATATATTCTGCAACTTGTATTACAATACTATTACCAGCCATTTTATACATTTGTGTATCTGTAATGTCTTTACCGTAATAGAACTTACTCTCTAAAGCTTTTCTAACCTTCCAATAATCAGAATCATTAAACCCAACTAAGCGCCAACATTCAAGTGGAGTTAATCTTCTAACTCTACATTGAACTATTTTAGGAATGCTATCTGATCCAGTAACTAATGTTGGACTTGCCCCAAGTTCTGAAAAGACTCTCTTATTCATCTGCCTTAATTTTGGATTATTTATATCTCCAACCTTAATAAGTCCATATTTACTAGGCTCCTTAAAGTTATTTATTCTTTTATGAATATTATCTGTAAACTCTTTAATATACTCATTATCTTTACAATAATATTTTTCTTGTATTGATTTTTCAGTTATACTCTGTAAAGTTACTAGGTTGTCAGTACCATCTTTAAATTTAAAATTTCCTTTATCTACATCTTTTCTTATACTAACAATAAAAATTCTTTCTCTTGAATGCGCTGAATTATAATTTATTCCATTTAATACTTTCCAATAAGAGTTATATCCTAATCTATCTAATTCCTCTATTAGGTTATTAAAATCATCTATAAACATCTTACTGACTAAATTTTTTACATTCTCAGCAATAGCAACCTTTGGTTTACTTTCTTCTATTATTCTTAATGCTTCAAATAGTAAACCACTTTTAGTCTTACCTTTTATTATCCCTTTGCAACTTCCTGCTAAACTAATATCTACACAAGGAAATCCATAGGTAATAAGGTCTGCATATTCCCCTTTAGCTTCTACGATATCACCTAGATTCTTTTCTTCTGAAATATTATGTAATATGCTATATGCATAACTTGCATACTTATCTTTTTCACAATAATTTACTATTTCATGTTCAATATTTTTATTAGATATCGCCCTCTCAAATGCTCCTATTCCACTAAATAAACTTAAAACTTTCATCTTTTATTTTCTCCTTTAATTATTATTTGAGTTAATTTATCTACACACCTTAACCGTAACAATAATTAAAAAAGAACCCAGCTTTTACACTAGGTTCTTTAGTAAACTTACGCTAATAGCACGTTGTAATCCCTACTATTAGTCTTTATTAATGGTGCCGATGGTTGGAATTGAACCAACTCCCTCTAGTCTTTTTTACGACGCGTCCCTAGTGCTCTACCATTACGCTACATCGACATATTGGTAGGAACTTAATCCTACCTTAATTTTGGGTATTGAGAATTTATGAGAGGTCATGCAGGAAAGCAAAGGATTCGAACCTTCTTTAAGCACTCCTATCTAGTGACTTTCCATGTTGCAGGGTTTTACCCCTGCTTATCTATTAATCAGGAGGACGCACAAGAAATTTCATCCTGTCCATATACTTAGTATACTGCTTTTTGTAAATAATGTTGTGCAACCTTTGTGCGATTTTCGTGCGCTATTTTTTATTAAACCAATAAAACCAATGTTCTACATTTCTCAATATTGATATCTTTCTTCTATTTACATTACTTCTATCTATGTTTAACTTTTGAGCAACAAATTCCTCTGTCTCTCCTTTTCCATATATTAACCTTATTATATCTATATATTCATTTTTTAACTCTTTAATATTATCTTCTATAACTTCATTATCTGTTTCTATATTAAATCTTTTTTCTTCAAGATCAATTAATTCTAACTTACTTTTCTCTAATATCTTTTGCATTCTTGATGTTATATTCATAACAGAACTTTCAGCATAACTTATTCCTGTACCTGATGTTTGTACTCTTTCCTCATAAGTAATAGCTCTGCTTTCTTCTGGAATACTAATATTTACTTCTCTTAAGTCATTGTTTATCTTATTTATTCTTTCTTTTAAACTCTCGATTCTTTTGTCTAATGTTTTTAATATATTTTCTCTTTTAAAATAATTCTCAAGCTTTTCTTCTGTATCTTTAAGAAGCTCTTCTTCTCTTTCCATTTCAAACTCCCCTTTACATTTTCCTCATATTGCGGACTATCTCACTATTGTGTATTTGATTTATACCAACTACGCCCATGACATTCCGTAGCATTAATCATTGCTTCTCCCATAGATGCTAAAGCTCTTTTTCTTCTTTTAGTTCTTTTTCCATCTTATCTAGATCTTCTTTTGAGAAATCCACTACTCCTGGACCTTCTAAAAATATCTTTGTTAATTCTACTTGATTTCTTAATGCATGTTTTAATATACATGCATTTTTATAATTTAATCTTATATTTAACTTACTCATTTCTATATACCTCATTTCTGGATTTATTTTTATTGTTTAATTATCATTTACAAGTAAATCTATTAAGAATATATATTTCTAAAAAAGCTCTCCAGATTATATTTAAATCTAACCTTCTTTTTAATCCCATCAATCTCTATTCCATTTTCTATACACCATCTAACTGGTATACTCTTCCTCTCTGCCTTTTCTATGAATGCTTGTACATTTTCTACCTTAACCGCATAAACCTTCTGTAAAGGTCTGAAATTAAACATAAAATATGGTTCTATGTTTTTATAGTTACTTGCCTTTAACATTTCTTCTAGTTGTGTCTTTCTTATTCCGCTTAAAGGAATACTTACACCGTTATAGCTCTTAAGCTCTAATAGAAAAACTTTATTTTCTGTAACTACTTGAAAATCACAAATATTATGTGCTTGAAATCTTACATTTTCATTTTTAGTTCCTTTAAAGTTAGCTGTACCATCTTTGAATCTATATATAAAATACTTTTCTGGAACTGACTTCTTAAAATCTTCCTCGAATCTCTTCCCTTCATTCTTCAACTTACTACACCTGCTTCTAACATTTCTTTAGTTACATTTATCCACTTCTTCTTTTTCTTAATTTTAAGAATATTTTGAACTGGATCAATTATATCCGCTAATAAAACACAAGTCTTATAGTTATTTAAATCTAGTAAAATGTATCTTTTATATATTTTATTTACTTTCCCATAATACTCTTTAGCTCTATAGTGGTAATCTCTATGGACTAACTTTACATCCTGTCCCTCTTTCAACTTCATAAGCTCACCTTCTATCATTTGATTATCATATGAGAATGAAAGAGTATAGCTATAACTCAATTCACTCTCATATTTAGTTATTTAAATAAATTCTTCAAGCTCTTCTAATATAGAATTTATAACTTCTTCATCCTTTATCTCTTCGTCATATAATAAATCTTCAAATCTGAATACATCATATTTAAGATTTTGTAATATCCTTTTAGCAATATTTTCTGTATCATAAGATGGTCTATCTACGATATTATAAACTATACTATCTTTAGCTTCTCCACTTAAATATCTAATCCCACTCTTAGTCATTATTCCTTTATCTCCGACCTTTAATGGAGTAATTTTTTTCATCAATTACACTTTGTAAATAACCTTCTTCTTTAACTTCAAACTCTTCCCCTATCTTTAGTTTCTTCATTTTAGTAATCCTCCCTATTTTTAAATCTATAAACTGCATCTTTCCACATTGCTTTAGTATCTGCATGAATATCATCTAATTTCTTACACATATCATTTATTCTTTCTTTTTCTGCTGCCCTTTCTCCACGTTTCAATATCTTCTTATAATCTTCTCTTATAACACTCCAACGCTCTGAAACTATTAAACTATCCTTCATTAAGTTAAAGGCTCCTGAAATATCATTTTCATTTAAACTCTTGTATCTATTCCATATGTTGTTATATAAAATAACATCTTGGTCATATTCTTCTTTATAATCCATACTAAACCTCTAACGCTTGATTTAGCTTTGAAATTTCTTTGTGTAAGCTGTCTAACTTATCTTTTATAGTATTTATATCATCATTATCTAAAACCACCTTATTAGCTATAAATTTTAAACACTTTGGTAAAGTTGGCAGATATGCAACTATTTTAAAAACTTCTTTACCTACATTCTCCTCTTTTGTAAGTTTACTTTCTCTGATAATACTTTTAGCTTGAACTATAAATTGTTTTTCATCACTTTCTATTCTGTAGTCTCCTAAATCTAACTTCATTAATTTATTCCTCCTAAAACTAATTTTCCTCCCATACATGACCTTATAATGTCTTCCCCCTTATATTTACCTTCCTTAGGTAACAATGTCTTTACAAGTCTATTTGTTTCTTTATATTTTATATCTAGCCTATTGCTTATTTCATCAACTGTATAATAAATATCTTCTCCAAATACCATTCTTAACTTTTCTTGAAACTCATACTTTAATTTCATATCAAGCTCATGCCCTTTACTTCCATGCACTCCATAAGTTCCTCTATGGTGTTCATAACATAATGGAATTAAATTATGTTTGCAATTAATTAAAGCTGGTGCTTGTCCTCTAAATACTATATGGTGTAATTCCACTAAATGAGATGATCCACACTCTTCTATCTCACATATTCTCATTAAGTCACCTCTATTATTTTATTCAACTGCCAATCTATTCTAGGTATATATTGAGCTATTATAGTTTTGTCTACGTTGCTCTTAGTTTTTATTGATATAGTATTATCATCTTCTTTTATATCTGTATTCATAAAGAATCTATAGCCATTTTCTCCTAACAACTTATAAATCTTTTGACATGATTGAGTTGGAAAGAAAATAGGTTCAAGTTCTGGTATATTATCTTTAACTTCTTCTCCTTCTTTAACTTCTTTATATTCTTTAATTTCTTTAACTTCTTCTTTTGTGTACCTTTTGATGTTTTTTTGTTGTACCTTCTGTTGTACCTCCTGCTGTACCTGTTGTTGTTTTTCTGATATACCTTTTGTTGCACCCTCATCTTGATAAAAGCTACTGTTTCCAAGGCTTGAAGTTGTTCTTTTTGTTGTATCTTTTTCTGTGTATTCTTCAATGTTTTCTTGATGTATTTCTTGATGGTTTTTTTGTTGTACATCTTGATATATATCCTGCTGCTTTTTTAATGTACTTTTTGTTGTACCCTCACCTTGGTAAAAGTCATAGTTTTCAAGGCTTAGAGTTGTTCCTTTTGCTGTACCTTTTTTAATTATCATGCCTTCACTTTCTAATAACTTAAGGTAGTCCCTTGTTTTGTTCCTACTCCAACCCCATCTTTCAGCAAGCTTTAACTCAGAAGTGTAATAACTTCCTCTAGGAATATCTACAACTTTATTACCTATTACAAGCTTCTCATCTTTCCACCTCATTAATTGGATAAGGTCCACAAATGCTCTAAATTTTTCTGCATCTTGAAATATCCAATGTTCAAAGATGGCTCTGTCTAGTTTTATAAATCCCTTTGAAGACTTATCCAAATTAATCACCTTTTCTTACTTAACTTTTCCTTTATTATGGACCTCATATTTATATCCATTATCTTTTAAGAATTTACTTAATATTTGAATACCTTCAAAACTGTGTTCTACATGAATATCTACAAAATATTTTTCTTCATCTTTCTTTATTTCTTTTACTGGTACTTGTTTAATTTCTTCTACTTTTTCTATAGGAGCTTGTACTTCTTCCTTTGGTTTTTCAACTTCTTTTATCATAGTTGCCTTATCATTAACTTCTTTTAATATCCTATCTAAAAGCCATCCAAACTCTATATACTTTGTAAAGTCCTCGTATTTTAATTTTGTATTTATGCCTTCATTAGCATTATCTATAGCATTTTGAATTGATACCTTAAGCATTTCTTGTCTTTGTATTTCATCTTCTTGCTCTTTTTCTAGCATTACTGCTCTCATTTCTATATCTTCTCTAATACTCTTTAAGCTTCCACTAAGAGTTAAATACTTATCTTTTACATCTAATCTATCTGCATACTTTTGAGTTAAGTTGTGAGCTTTTATACTTTCTTTTATATACTCTAAAGCTTTATTTCTTTTTTCTTCTCTACGCTTATCATCATAGATTTTTATTCCTTCTTTTATCGGCTTTTCTACATCTGATATAAGACTAATTAATTCTTTACACTTACCTTCAAACTCTTTAATAGGTAACTCCATTTCTTTCTTAACATCTTTTCTGTAAGTATCTATTTTATTTCTAAGTCCTGCTAAGTCCTTTTGAGTTGCTTTACAATCCTTCAACCCTTCTTCTGTTACAACTATGCCCTCATATTTGCTCATAGTATCTTGTAATGATACTTTCACCTCTTCAAAGTTCATACTTATAACCGGTAACTGCTTTTTAACTTCTATTTCTCTCATTCTCTAAATCCTCCTAAAACTCAAAATCTTCTTTTTGTTTTTCTAGTTCCTTTTGGTGTTCTTCTTGCTGTTGTTTTAAGCTCTTTTCTTGCTCTAATTTTTTCTTCTTATCATTAAGACTTTTAATACATTCATTAAACATTTCATTTGTTATATCCTCAATTTTAGATACATTACTCCATGCTAAAAATTTATTAATATCTGTATTAGTCTCAGCTATTAATTTATTTATTGTGAATATATGAGCTTTACTTATTTTTTGATTAGCAAATGCTGCTTCCTCATCAACTTCTCCACCATCTATAGTGTCAGTTTCTGCAATCTCAAAAGCCATCATATATAAATATCTTCTTGCATAACTTTGTGTACCACCTATATTTTGAATAGCACTACATCCTCTTAATTGTGCTACTTCTATTGGTGTACTCCATTCTCTCTTGATATCCAAATTATCTGTATCTATAACGTAAAGTTTTGCTTCCTTTTCCTTATATTCAAATTCTGTATATAATCCTAATTCACAACATATATCATTAATTTCAGGTAAGAAATCTCCAAGTTCAAAATATTTATAATTAGCATGTTTATTATGCCCTGTCTTCTTTAAATCTCTTTTTTGAAGTTCTACCCTAGCCTTCTGTATCTTTTGAAATATATTTAACTTCTTCGCTTCTACTACCATCTCCATCTCCTCCTAAAATATCTTATCTACTATAGTTGCTACATAGGATGAACTAACCTTAAAATCATTATCAGATTTTTGTTTTTCCTCTAATGCATTAATTAACATCTTAAAATAAGTACTATCTACACCTACCAATTGATCCTCTAACACTTGTACATTTTTTAAATCTAATTCATTTAGTTGCATACACATTTTTAAATATTGTCCTGCATTTATAGTCCAGCCTCTATTAATAAACTTTCTAGTTCTTACAATTGAACATAATGGGTATTTACTACCTACATATATCAATTCTTTATTTATAATAGCTTCCACAGCTTCTAATTTAAGCAACACTTTTCTATCCCAACTTGTCCAATAATTTGTACAATGAACAAAATCATAATTATCATGTATTTTACCCGGATCCCCATAGAATCTAATTACTAATTGAATTTTTTCAGTTAGTGAAATAGCATTTGATGTTAAAAATTTAGGCTTATATTTAGGAGTTTCTTCGCACTCGTTCATATCAGTTTGTGGTGTTATATTAGTTTGCATTTCATCATCTTCAACCTCTTCATTTCCTGCTACACCTTCACTTTGGATAAATATCTTTATCCTAGGTTCTTTATTATCTGCAATTTCTTTTAATGCATCATCAAAGACTATCCACTTTTCAACACCTTCAATTAACTCTTTAGAAGTCTGTATCTTTAATACTGCTTTCTTCTCTTTCTTATCATCATTAAATTTATTTACAAAGTATTCAGCTACTTTATAACAAGTCTTAAAATCTTTAAAATACAAATCATAATCATGTGGAGTCTCACCTTGTAGTAAACTAACTATTGAACCGCCAGTTATTATAGTTCCTTTTCTTAATAGATCCTTAATTTCCTCATTTTCTATGCTTTCTAAAAATTGATTAAACACCTTACATAATTGTGCATTTATATGTTTTTTATTCATTCCTATATCCTCCTATAATGTTCTTATCGTTTCTCCATTTAATTTGTCATAAATTTCTCCATTGTCTAAATCTACACTTGATGGTAAAATATCATTAAAAGTAATTTCATCACGGTCATTTTGCATACTTTGGACGGTTGCATAATGACCTTTTTCTTTGTATTCTTTATACATTTCTTCTACTTTTCTTATTGCGCACTCTGCATCATTAGTTTCAAAATATAAGATAACTGCTTCATCTGAATATTGTCCTACTGCTCTTAGCAAATCAATTTTTTCTTTAAGTTCTTGGCTTGTACCAATAAAACTTATTCCTGCTGCTATCATTAGATCATTCCTCCTTTTTAGTTATTCTAAATTGTCCTATAGTATGAAATCCTGCACACACACTTCCCTTTACTTCATTTTCATTATTTTCGTGTTCACTAAACCATATTGAAAAAGCACTACTTGTGCAATATTTTGCTACACAATCCACCATGCTATCCCATGTTATTTCTTCTAATTCTTTTGTAAAATTAGTATTTCTATGTCCTATATTCGTAAACTCTACCTTATACATTCCTAGAACCCCCTATTCTTTCTTTTATTTAAATTAATAGATTTTTCATGTTCATACTTTCCTAGAACTTGTACAATATCTAATGTAATATTTTTAGCTTTTTCATAGTTTATTGCATTTATTTCAACCAATCTACTTACATCTAAATATTCTTTAACTATATTCCCTATTGCTGTTGTTACATAACCCGCTAAATGTTTAGGTATACCACCTCTTAATAACTCAGGTATTATTATTCCTTCCCTTAATGAAAGCCAACTTTTAGAGTCATAAACGTGCTTTCTTAACATGTCATTTTCAATTCTTAATTTCGCATTTTCTTCAATTACATCCTTAATATTGATAAGCTTGATATTATTCATCTTTCATTCCTCCTAAATTAAATTTGATACTAAAATCATACTTATTAAGCTAAATACACTTAATAATCCATATGTTAATCTCCTCTTGCTGCTCTTAGCATGATTAAACTCATAAATTCCTAATGCTGAACTAAAAGTTAATCCTGCCATAACTAAAACACTTAATATTAACCTCCCGTGATAAGATAACATCCTCATACCTCCTTAATTCATTAAATTGCATCTATATCTAACAAAGTGTTCATAGCTTTAGTACTTTCTATATGAAAATTTCTAATCATCTTTTCTAATTTCACTATCTTCTCCTCTCTTAATCTAATTTCTTTCTCATATTTTTTTTTCAATCTAAATATCTCTGGAGACGATACATTATTTTTAAATCCCATTTCTCCAAGTGATCGTATATAGCTAGGATTAAACCTAACTCCTCCTGGAGCTTTAGGACATGATTTTATAGCTCCATTCTCAAGCCACTTATTTATTGCTGATACACTTACATCTAAAAATTCAGCTACGTCCTTCTTATTCCATAAAGGTTCTATGTCTTTTCCCATAACTGCTTGTCCTCCTTTAATTTAAAAACTTATTTATAAAATATTGTTGACCTTTGCCAGTAACTTTTGGAGTTTTGGTAATTCTAATACTTCCATCAGGATTATTTATTGTTCTTTCTTTAGTTTCAATCACCTTAAGTTCTAAACTCTTTTGCGTTGGCATATTATAATCAGTTCCTTTTCGCTTTATAAGATATCCATTATCTCTAAGCCAATTAAATAATCGTCTTTCCCCTATATCTACTCCGTTTTGTTTTATTAGCTTTGCTAATTCTCCAACAAGTATTGAAGTATGGCTTGTACTAACTGCATTTGCAAAAATAACTTTTGGAGCATTACGTTCCTTTTCTTCTTCAAGTAATATTCTCTTTGTTTGTTCTTCTTTTAAATTAGTTGCTAGTTTAATCAAGAAATCAGGACTTGTTAATGCTTTTTCTAAAGTATTATCAGTCATATATGTTCCATACTTTCTTATACTTGGTAATACTACATCAGTTACCCAATCTTGAAACTTTTCAGCTTCTTTCTTTTTAGATTTAAAAATTAATTTGTAAACTCCACTTTCTGTTAAAAAGTTTTCTCCTGTGTTGTGTAATTTTCTAAAGTCGGATTTACCGATTTTAGAATTAGTAAGCTTGATCACTTGTTTTTCATTCATAGCTCTTATATTGTCATTCACATTTTTTATTTCTAGACATTCAGCTACATGTTTAGGATTAAATAAAACTTGTCCATCTAATTCAAATACTTCAACTGGTTTATTTTCAAAAATCATTAAATTATTCATTCTTTATAGCCTCCTAATTCCACTTTAAAGTTCAATTCATTGAACTTTTTTCTCAAAAAAATATAATTGTATCTCATCTGAATCTATATCCAATAATTCAGATATTTTAATTATCTCACGTTGTGAAAAGAATCTTCTGCTATTTAATTTCAAAGACAATGTCCTCTCCGAAACTCCTAAACACTTTGCAAAACAATTTTGTGTTCCAAACTTCTCTATTATTTTTCCTTTTAATTTACTATAATTAAAAGCCATGTTTTCACCTCCAATTTCTAAGTTCAATCCTTTGAACAACTTTATGTTACCACCCCAATATTTAACTGTCAATACTTTTGTTCAATTTTTTTAACTTTTTTGTTTAATCTATTGAACTTTTGTTCAAAATGCACTATTCTATAAATATGAAAGGAATGATTATATGGAACTTGAAAATACTTCTATTAGATTAAAAAGAGTAATGAAGGAACGTAATTTAAGACAAGTCGATTTACTAGAAATGTTAAAACCTTTTTGTAAGAAATATAATGTTAAAATAAACAAATCAGATATAAGTCAATATTTATCTGGTAAAGTCAAACCAGGACAAGAAAAACTCTCTATGCTAGGAATGGCTTTAAACCTAAATGAAACTTGGTTAATGGGTTACGATGTTCCAATGGAAAAAGCAGAAATAACTAACAATATTTCTAATTATGATTTATCAAAAGAAGAACAACAACATATAGATGATTTAAGAAATTTAAATGATATAGGTAGAAAAAAAGTTATTGCTTATACAAAAGATTTACTTGATAACCCTAAATACGCATTATCAAATAACAATTTATGTGCTCAAAATAATTCAGAGAATTCTATTCCTTATCTTGTAGCTTGTCATGATGATAACTTATCAGACGATGAAAAAAAGATTATGGATGAAAGAATAGCTGAATACTTAAATAAGAATAAATAATTTAAAAGGATCTGTATATGACAAATTATGAGGGATTATTAAACGAAGCACATTCACAAGGAATAAAAGTCATAGAAATGGATTTAGGTACTAATAATCCATGTGGGAAGTGCATCAATAATATAATTTTTATAAATGATAGAGTGAGCACAAAAGATAAATATTGTATCTTAGCTGAAGAAATTGGACATTATAAATTAAATTATGGGAATATAACTAATCAAAATAAAATTAAAAATAGAAAACAAGAGCTCATCGCTAGAAGATGGGGATATGATAAAAATATAGGAATAGTAGGTATAATAAATGCTTTTGAATATGGTTGTAGAAGTAGATTTGAAATAGCTGAATATTTAAATGTAACAGAACAATACTTAGATGAGGCTATAAATTACTATTCTCAAAAATATGGAACAATGTATCAGATAGACAACTATATAATTTATTTCACACCTAAATTATACATAGGTAAAGCTTTTTGATAATAAGCAGTTGTTACTTTATGCAACTGTTTATTATTTAAATTAATTAGAACATACATTCTAAAGGAGTTGATATAAATGGATTATAATATAACATACAGAAATAAGGATAAAGGAATCCAAGTTATAGTTTCGTATAAAGATAAATTAGGTAAATGGAAGCAGAAATCTAAGCAAGGATTTGAAACTAAAAGAGCTGCAAAAAAATATGCTGATGGATTAATTGATACTTTAAAAGAGACTTCTAAATATGAGATATATGACGGGTTCGAGGATTTAACTATCGGAGAACTTAAAGAAGAATATTTAAACCATGTTTATTTGCATAGAGCTTTAAACACGTATAAAAATTATAAAGAAAGTTTACGTAACTTTCCTATAGATGATATAAAAGTAACTGATCTACAATTAATAGATGTTCAGAAATGCGTTAATAAATTAATATCTAGGGTATCAAATGCAACATTAAATAGAAGATTAACCATATTTAAATGCATGCTTAACTTTGCTAAAAAGCAATATAACCTTCCAGTAAGAGATATGTCTAATTTAGATATTCCTATTAATAAAGAACCTAATAAACGAAGAGCCTTAGGTATTGTAGAAGAAAGTACTATAATGGATTACTATCTAAAAAAAGATAGTGATTATCAAATTGTTGTATCATTAGCTTTAACTTGTGGACTTAGAGTTGGAGAAATTATGGGATTAACTTGGAATGATATAGATTTTAAAAATAATTCTATATCTATAACTAAACAGTGGCAAAAGAAAAAGGATGGTTGTTTCGGATTCACTGATGTAAAGAGTAAAAATTCTAATAGAATGGTACCTTTGCCTCCCAGTACTAAAAAGATATTATTGAAAATAAAAAAATCTCGACCTTTAAATATAGATCAGAGATTAATAACTGCAAAAAGTTCTGATAGTATGAGAACAAACTTAGATAAACAATTACGTAAAAAATTTGATACATGTATACATGAGCTTAGACATACTTATGCAACAAAACTTATAGCAAATGGATTAGACTTTAAAACAGCTGCTCATATACTTGGTCATGATGTAGAACAAACTATGAGAGTGTACTCACATGTAACAGACGAAATGTATAATAAAGCAGCTGAATTAATATCTAATTTATTTTAAATTTTTGACGAATTTTTGACGAATCGCCTTTTTGGCTGTTTTTTAAATTTAAGAATGGCTTAAACACTAGGTTTCAGAGCCTAATTCCAATTATTCATCACATTATCCCACATCATCTTACCACATTTAGCTAATGTTACAGTTCCATAAACACTATTTGGAATTGACATAGAAAGAACTGTAAATGCAAATGTTCCTTTTGAAAGCTGAATTAGTGCTGTATCATTTTCGACTCCGGTTTTATCTCCAGTCTTACTTGAAATTTCATATTTTAAATCATCTGGTATATAAAGTGCTAATTTATTCTTGATCTGCTGTCTCCTTAGAATATCTATTAACATTGTACTATTTTCCTTACTTAGAAAAGTTCCTTCGTATAAATGCTTCCACATCTTTGATAAATCTCTAGCTGATGTTAAATTTTCTATATCTGATTTTCCCTTTCTTTCATCAGTTGTTTTTCTATTTAGGACGGTATTTTTCAAACCCATTTCTTTGATATCTTTATTTATTTGATCTATTCCAACAATATCAATAATTTTGTTTGCTGCTGTATTATCACTTTGAATAAGCATAGCAACTAAAAGTTCAAATACAGTATAATCTCTAGAGTTAAATTCATGAATTATACCTGTTCCATAAACTTTATCTGAGCCTTCTATCTTTATTTTATCCATAAAAGATGTACTTCCTCTTTCAACATCTTTTATTAAAGAAACTGCTATAGGTAACTTCATACATCCAGCTGAAACCATCTGAACGTTTTCATTGTAACCGTAAACAAATCCACTTTCTAAATCTTCAAAGAAGAAACTATAAGTACCAATTCTTGATTCTAAATATTTTTTAATCTCTTTCATAATACCCTCCAGCTTTAAAATTTAAATCTGTCCCAATTGTTAATAAAATTATAACATATTACCATATATTTTTGAACCATCTATAATTATATCAATATTAGAATTAAAGGATTTAGCAACATGCTAAATCCTTTAAATATCTTTTAACTAATCTCCAAATGAGATTCCTATTTTTTTAGCAATTGTAACTAATTCACAACTTGGATCAACTTGTTTAGTTTTTTGACCTATTACATTTTCTAAGCTATCGTAAGTTATTTCATCCCCTTTTAAGCATACCATATTACCAAATAAGCCTTCATTAATCATTTCAACTGCGGCTACTCCATATCTTGTTGATAAAATTCTATCAAAAGTTGAAGTATTGCCCCCTCTTTGAATATGCCCAAGAACAGTACACCTTACTTCATGATCTTTTATTATCTTTTCTAAATCATCAGCTAATTTATTTCCAATTCCACCAAGCCTTATAGGATCTGGACTATCAGCTACAATCTTAGAAACTACAACTTCTCCATCCTTTGCTTTTGCACCTTCAGCAACTACTATGATTGTGAATAGTTTACCTTCTGCTTTTCTTTCATTAATTTTGTCTACTATCTTATTAATATCATATGGAATCTCTGGTAATAAAATTACATCAGCTGAACCTGCTATTCCAGATTCTAATGCAATCCAGCCAGCTCCTCTTCCCATAACTTCACAAAGCATAATTCTATGATGTGATTCTGCTGTTGTATGAAGTCTATCTAAAGCATCTGTTGCTACATCTATTGCAGTATTAAATCCAAATGTAACATCAGTCGATGCTAAATCATTGTCTATAGTCTTTGGAACACCTATAACTTTTATACCTTTTCGCGAAAAATCTCTAGCTGAAGTTAATGTACCATCCCCTCCTATAACTACTAATACATCTACTCCTTCTTTTTTAAGATTCTCAACTGCTACATCTGAGACATCTTTCTTTACAGTTACTCCATCTTCTTCAATACTATAATCAAAAAGATTATCCTTATTTGAACTATATAATATTGTACCTCCTCTATGAAGTATTCCAGATACTGACTCTAATGTTAATGGTATGAAATCATTGTTATATAGCCCACGATAACCAAATTTATAACCTATAACTTCATAACCATAATTTAAAATTGCAGTTCTAGTTACTGCTCTAATTACAGCATTTAAACCAGGGCAATCTCCTCCTCCAGTTAATAAAGCTATTTTTTTAACTCCTTTTGTCATTTCACAAATCCCCCTCTACCCATTTTATAGACATTCTTAATTAAATTTTCTTTATTTTCTGACAACTTCAAACAAAAAAATTTAATCTTTTTCTCTCCTAACCTTTGTACAACACTAGATACAATTGTTTTCAATATTAACATTAAAAGTAAACTATTTCTTTTTTTATATTACCATAAGTTATCAATTTTATAAAGCATATTTTACCATATTATTAATAAATTGTATTTTAAGCTTACTTCGTATAAATATATTATTTATTTTAATTTATTATGTCTATAAAAAAGAGTTTAGCTAATATTTATTAGCTAAACTCTTTAACCTATAAAGGTGGTAAAGTCATAAAACCTGCAAATACTAATACAGCAAGTATTACACCTACTATTATTCTGTATACTGCAAATACTCTCATTGGTTTCTTCTTTAAGTAACTTATAAACTTATCCATTACTATTAATGAAACTATAAATGCTACCACAAATCCAACTGCTAATGCTATCCATTTTGTTGAATCCATTTGTGAATAGTCAAATTTCAACATATCGAGACCACTTGAACCAACCATAGCTGGTATTGCTAAGAAGAATGAAAATTCTGCTGCAATTGGAGTTGAAAGACCTGCTATCCAACCACCCATTATAGTAGAAGCACTTCTTGACATTCCAGGCCACATAGCAAAACATTGAGCCACACCAACTATTAATGCTTCTTTAGCTGTAATCTTGTCTATATCATTTGCCTTAGGTCTTCTTTTTCTATAAGTATTCTCTATAACTATTAATAGAATACCACCAACTATAAATCCATATATAACAGCCCTTGGTGTAAATAAGGACTTAATTTTATCATGAAGAGCTAGACCAACTATAAGTGCTGGTATGGAACCAACTATTACATTAATCCCGAATCTGAAACCAGTTTCTCCTTCTCTTCCCTTTGTAAATATAAATTTAAAGAATTCTACTACACTTGTACTAATTTTTTTCCAGAATAATACAACGACCGCTAAAATTGCTCCAAGTTGTATAACAACTTCAAACATATTTGCAAATTCACCAGTAAAATCAATTAGATTTCCTACTAGTATCATATGCCCTGTCGATGATACCGGAACAAATTCTGTAAGACCTTCTACTATAGCAATAATTATTGCTTTAAGTATTAATAGTAAATCTATTCCCACTAATTCTCACTCACTTTCAAAAATATTATTGACTTTTTAATTATAAGTATATTGTGACACCTTGTCTACATTATCCAATTAATTAAGTAAAATTTAAGAAAATAAGGAGACTTTAGTAAAATAAAGTCTCCTTATATATTATTTATATACTATTTTAAAACTGGAGCTAATATCTTTTTCTTTTCTTCTTCAACATCTGGTACAAAACTCTTAAGAAGTGTAAATTCTCCCTTAAGCTCATACGCTCCAAGGTATGCTGGAATAAGTATACTGTCTCCCATCTTAACTTCTAATGATCCCTTATCCCAAACTATTTCTCCATTTCCTTCAACACAAGTAAATAGATAGAATCTATCTCTATCACTTTCTTCTTTTGCACTTTCTTTTATTTCATATTTTTCTATTGCAAAATACTCTCCAATGCAAAGAACTGTTTTATCATATCCATCTTCATGAATTGTAATTCCCTTTATATTTTCTCCCTTTAATGAGAAATCAATAACATCTAGTGCTTTTTCTACATGTATTTCTCTTCCTCTTCCATAATCATATACTCTATAAGTAGTATCACTATTTTGTTGTATTTCTGCAATTACAACACCTTCACAGATCGCATGAACTAATCCACTTTTTACATAGAACATATCCCCTCTTTTTACAGGTATCTGATTTAAATATGGAGTTAAATCTCCTTTTTTAATAGCTTCTTCAAAAGTCTTCTTATCACAATTCTTTGTTCCAACTATAAGTGAAGCTCCTTCTTTTGCATCAACAACATACCAAGCTTCAGTCTTTCCAAGATCATTATCAGCCACTCTTGCATATTCATCTCCTGGATGAACTTGAACTGATAACTTATCGTTTGCATTTATAAGTTTTATTAATAATGGGAAGTTATTTGTTGCGATCTTATCACCTACTAGTTTATGACCTAGTTCTTCTATAAGCTCATCAAACTTCATTCCCTTAAATTCTCCATTTTCAACAACTCCAGTACCATTTCTATGACATGCAATATCCCAAGTTTCTCCTATTAATCCATCTGGCATATTATCTCTGAAGTTTTCTAGATCTCTGCCTCCCCATATTTTGTCATAGTATAAGTTTTCAAATCTAATTGGATACATAGTAATTAATCTCCTTCTTTCTATATTGGTGCTTTTTAATATATTAATTCAACTTGAGATGAATCTATCTTTCTATATCTGTCATCTTCAAATTGCTCATACCCTATTTTAAACTTATTATAGTTTTTATCTATAATTTCTTTCTTGATAAAATCATCAGATTCTGATACTAATTCATTAGCTGTAGCTATATTTTTATAAGCTCTTTCTATGTTGTCCTCATATACAGCATAGTAAATTGCAGCATTATTCAAAGCTTCTATATTTCTTTCATTTATCTCATATGCTTTTCTAGTATTTTCAATCCCTTTATCAATATCCCCTTCTTTAAAGTAAAGATATCCAAGTGTTGCAAAGTATTTATCATTAGATTTATTTATTTTAACAGCCGTTTCTAAGCTATCTATTGCTTTATCTAACTCATTTTTTATTATGTCTATACTAGCTATATGATAATAATTTTCTATTCTCCCTACGTCTACATATGAAACTAACCTATAATAATCATACGCTAAATCTATTTTTTGCTCAACCTTTTCATAAAAATTAGCCACATTTTCTATTATTAAACAGTTTGACGGAGAATAATATAGCCCTCTTCTTAAGTAAGCCTTTGTGATATTTTCATCTCCCTCATTTTGCATCAAATTAGAAAGTAATAAACCATATATATTACTATATTCTTTATTTATAAAAGAACTTTTTATTGCATAATCACTAGCCTTTTTATAATCTTTATTTTCTAGATAATACATACCGGCTATATAATTTGCTCCATAAGTATCTTCATATTTAGTTATTATTTTATCTATTATTTCAGTGCAATCTTTAACTTGTTTTTTATTTATTTCTAATTGAATGCAGTTATAAAGTAAAGAATCTTTCTCTTCATCACTTAAAGTATCTAAAATTTCCAAACTCTTATTTAAATTTTTTTCTTCTATAGAATAGGTTTTTGCTAATGCTAATTTAGTTATAGTATTAGATGAATTTTCTTTATATAACTCTTCTAAATACTCAATTGCGCCCTCTCTATTTCCATATACATTGTTTTCTATAACATCTAAAATCTTAATATCATTTTTATTAAGATTATAGGATTCTTGTAAGTTTTTATATCCTTCTTCATAATTATTAACTATCATATTTAAATCAGCTTTTTTAGCTAATTCAAAGGAATCATCTGCTTTATATCCATTTACCATTTCTTTTGCTTTGTCTTTATTATTTTGAGCTAAATACACAACAGTCATAGTTTCTCTTAACGGATTATTATTTTGTTCTTTCATTAAAAAATCTTCTCCATACTGTCTTGCCTTTTCAGCATCTCCATTCATAAGATAGGTAAAGGTGATATAATTTCCAAGAACCTTGTCCTCTTCCTTATATTTATCAATCCCCTTGTCCTTTTCTAGTTTATTTCTATCTCTATATGCTTTATCTAATAAAGAATTAGACTGTGCACGCTCTTCTTTTAATGAATATATTTCTGCTTCCTTTATTATCCAAATAGGCCACTTTTCCCTCTTCTGCTTTTTTTCGTACTCTTTTAATGCTTCATCGTACTTTCCTGAATAATATATTCCATCCTCTTTATCTAATATAAGTTCTTCTTCAGCCCCAAAAAACCCCTTACATCCTAAAGCCATCAGCAATGCAAATACTAAACTTCCAATAAGAGTTAGGATACTCTGTATATTTTGTTTTCTATTACTCCGAATTTTATTTTCTTTTAAATTATCGTTAAACGCTTTCATAAATACCCCCAAGAGTTTAGAATGTTAATTTCTTTTTAATTGTTTATTCATATATTTTACATTTTATCAAAAACCAATAAAAGAATCTACATAAAACTACATATAACTCTATTTGCAAAGCCAGTTTATTTTTGTATTTTTCTATGACTATTTCCTTATATTAATATTAATTTTATTGTATTTAAAAGTATTTCTATGTAATATAATTTTATGTTATACTAGTTATTATTTATGTGATAACTGTCGATACTTATTAACTATAGGGTGGTGAATACTATTAATATAAAATCATTTATAAGTATTATTTCTAGTAAAATAGTGCTTTTCATATCAAAAAACTTTTTAAAAGGTGGTAGTACTTTCCCAGGAAGAATTGCTTTAAAATTAGATAGAAATATTTTAAAGACTGTTTCTAAGGGATATAAAGTTATTCTTATCACTGGTACAAATGGTAAAACAACAACTACAAGTATGATTACAAACATACTTAAAGAAAATGGATTTAAAGTAATAACAAATAATACAGGGGCAAACCTTTTCCCTGGTATTGTGTCATGTTTCATTGATAACTTTAAATTTGGAGATAAAAACACTTCTAAATATGCAGTTATAGAAGTTGATGAAGCTAATGTTAAATTCATCACTGAATACATAAGTCCAGAACTTTTAACTGTAACTAATCTATTTAGAGACCAACTCGACAGATATGGCGAAGTATATACAACACTTACAAAGATACTTGAAGGAGTAGTTAAAGCTCCTAAAACAAAGCTTATTTTAAATGGAGATGAATCATTACTTGGTAATCTAGAAATTAAAAATCCTACAGAGTTTTATGGATTTAATGTTCCAGTTCAAGAAGATACAAAGCTTGATGTAAATGCAGATTCTAAGTTCTGTAAATTCTGTAAATCTCCATACAGTTATAATTTCATTACATATAATCATTTAGGAGATTTTTATTGTCCTAGCTGTGGATACAAAAGAGCTCCTTTAAAATATGCAGTTGATGAAATAATTGAAGTTACACCTGAATACTCAAGAGTTGTTATTAATGGAACTCCAATTACAATAAGTCAATCTGGAGCTTATAATATATATAACGGACTTTGTGCTTATTCAATAACAAAAGAACTTGGTGTATCAGATGAAGTAATTGCAAAATCTTTAGGAAAACAAGATTCAAGTTTTGGTAGACAAGAAGTTATTAAAATTGATGATAAAAATGTTAAAATAATACTTGTAAAAAATCCAGCAGGTTATAATCAAGCAATTGATACTTTATGTTTAAATAAAGAGCCATTCTCAGCTTTATTTATGCTAAACGATAACTATGCAGATGGACGAGATGTGTCTTGGATTTGGGATGTTGGATTTGAAAGACTTCCGAATCTTCCAATAAATGATATATACATTTCTGGTATGAGAATGTATGATATGGCAGTTAGACTTAAAACGGCTGGTCTTGATTCTAATAAGTTTATAATAGAAGATGATTATGAAGCATTAACTAATAAACTTAAAGAATGTGAAGATAAAAATATCTATATACTTGCAACTTATACTGCAATGATTAATTATAGAAAACACCTTCACTCAAAAGGCTATATAGAAAAACTTTGGTAAAGGAAGGTAATATTATGGAATTAAATATTTGTCATCTTTATCCTGACCTACTAAATGTTTATGGTGATGTAGGAAATATATTAATACTTAAGTCAAGAGCTGAGGCTCGTGGTATAAAAATTAATGTTATTGATATATCTGTAAATGATAAATTCGATGGAGATAATTATGATATAGTCTTCTTTGGTGGTGGCCAAGACTATGAGCAATCAATAGTTTCAGAAGATTTAATGAAAAATAAAAAAGAGGATTTAACTAAATATGTAGAAGATTCTAAAGTTTTACTAGCTATATGTGGTGGATATCAACTTCTTGGTAATTACTATAGAGCTCCAAATGGAGAAAAACTTGAAGGATTAAAAATACTTGATATATATACTGAAGGTGGAGATACTCGTTTTATTGGAGATACAATCATACAAAATGATGAATTTTCTCACACTTATGTTGGCTTTGAAAATCATTCAGGTAGAACATATATAAATAATTTAAAACCTCTTGGTAGATGCATTCAAGGATATGGTAATAATGGTGAAGATGGAAATGAAGGTTGTGTATATAAAAATACATTTTGTACTTACTTCCATGGATCACTACTTTCAAAAAACCCTGAACTTGCAGATAAATTACTTGAGCTTGCTTTAAATCATAAATATGGAAATGTTACTTTAGAACCTTTAAATGATGATTTAGAAATTAAAGCTAAAGCTAATATAATAAAAAGATTTGAAAAGAAAGATAAGTAAAGAAAGAATCCTATAGATAAATTATCTATAGGATTCTTTCTTTTAACTAATTATTGTTTATTACTTTAACGTCTTTTAGATATTGAATTTCATCATTTGAGATATTATCTAAAGTCTTAAATTCATAATTCATAAGCTTATATTCATTTATAATATTTTCTAAAGTGGTTACTGTACTCTTCTTTCCTTCTGCATCATGCATTAATACAACTTCTACTCTATATGCTCCTGCATTATTTTTAATATTTTTTCTTATGCACTCACTGGATACATTGGCAGCTGTCGCATCTCCTGAATCAATATTCCAATCAATATACATAACATTCCTAGATTTTAGTTCCTTTTTTATTCCACTTAATACACTTTGTTTTCCAACCCTATTAGTAGAACCTCCAGGAAGCCTTACAAATTTAAAATCTAATTTTTCATTAAGTACATTATTTATTTTATTTTCACATAAATTTAAATCTTTAAAATATTCATCTGTACTACTATATATCTTTTCATAATCATGAACATTACAATGTGGATATATAGACATTCCTAAATTTCTAGCTTTTTTAAGTATATTTTTATTCTCCATCGCCTTGTTTCCAACTACAAAAAAAGTACCTTTTACTCCATTTTTATTTAAGATATCAATAATATTATTTGTGTTTGTAATAGATGGTCCATCATCAAAAGTTAAATAAACAACCTTTTTTTTAGAATTATTACAGTTTCCTTGAATATAAGCTGAATTTAAAGTAATAATTAAGATAATTGCTAATATTAAGTTTAATTTTTTTAATATTTTTATAAGATCACCCCCATATTAATAGTTTGCCTACTATCTTAATTTTTATTTAATTATATTGTAATATTTTTGGTACCTATTTCTGGGTAATGTTTATTGTTATTAACTGCGTAAAATGTTATACTTTTTTGTATGCATGTCCTTTATAGCAAAAAAAAAGAACGAGGTGGAGAAATGAGTTTAACTAAGAAAGGTATACTATTAAAAACAATGGTGCTTGTTTTTGCTATGTACTTATTAGCTCCTTTAGGAATGATAAAATCATATGCAGATACACAAACACCATCTGATCCAAGTATAACTGCAAAGTATGCAATTACTATGGATTTAAAAACTGGTGAAGTTATTTATTCAAAAAATGCAGATGCAAAGGCATATCCTGCAAGTATCACCAAATTATTAACTGCATTAATCTTTGCAGAAAACGCACAAAAATATGACACAATTAAATTTACTGAGTCTGCAAAAGCTCAACCTCAGTATTCATTACATTCAAACTGGCCAGGAGTTACTATGAAAGTTGGCGACACAATGACTGCTGATGATGTAATGAAAGGCTTATTAATGTTCTCAGGAAATGATGCAGCTTATATGATAGCTGATAAGGTAGCTGGAAATGCAGAAAACTTTGCAAAGCTTATGAATAAAAAAGCTCAAGAACTTGGAATGAAAGATAGTCACTTTGTAACACCAAATGGATTACATAACCCAAATCATTATACTACAGCTTATGACTTAGCAATACTTACTAAAGCAGCTTTTGCTAACCCATGGGTTAAAGAAGTAATGGAAACTAAAGAAGCTACTATTACTATTGGTGGTAAAACTGTCAAATTAGAAAATAGAAATAAGACTTTAGGTAAAAATGGTAATATCGCTGGTAAAACTGGTACAACTAATCAAGCTGGTGAATGCTTAGCTACTATTTTCAACAGAAATGGCAGAGATATTATTGGTGTTGTATTAAATTCAGCTGTTAGTGCTGATGACTCAACTAGATATGCTGACATGGATAAAATAATGGATTATAGCTACGCTGCAAAACCAGCAGTATTTGAAAAAGCTGGTGATTCTATAAAGAATGTAACTTTAGACTATAAAATGTTTAAATTTTTTGGTCCTACAAAGACAATCGAAGTACCTGTAACACTATCAGAAGATGCTATGCTTTATAAAAATACATTTAATGATAAAAATGCTGAAATAACATTTAATCCTGAAAATAAAGATGCATGGTCTGTAGCTGCAAATAATGATGTTAATCTTAATCTTTCTGTTAAAGAATATCATGCAGCTTTAACTGGAAACATCGGAGTATCAATTGGTCAATTATTTAAAGCAAACGTATTTGCTTACTTAGGTATAATTTTAGCTATTGTTATAATAATCCTTATAATAATATTTATTATAAGATTCATTAACAAAAGACGTTACCGCAAGAGCCGTTACAGAAGAAGTTACGGAAGTTATAAAAGATATTAATTTATAACTTAAGTATTAATAAAAGAGAGGACTCTAATTCCTCTCTTTTTATTTTCTCTTTTTACTTTTTTTACTTATAGACTTTTTATTATTTTTAGAATATTTCCCTCTAAACTTTTTATTTTCTATGTTATTATTTTTATCTTTTGATTTACTCTTATATTTTGTTTTTTTATCTAAAACATCAGTTTTCTTGCCTTCTTTTAAATCTTTACTACTATTGTTTTCCTTAATTGCCCTTGATTCTTTTTTCTTCATAATTGAATATCCAAAGCATCCAATTGAAGTTCTAGGTAATTTATAATATTCGCCATGGCAATAAGCTATTAAATCACCTTTTTCAAAATGTATCTTTCCATTTTCATCTATAAGTTCCTCATTTATATGAGAACTTAAAACATCTGCAATGAACATATCATGACTACCAAGGGGAACTATTTGCTTTACTCTACATTCAATATTTATTGGACACTCTTCAATATAAGATGCATTTATATTGTCACATTCTTTCATAGTAAAATTCATTTCTTTTATCTTATCTAATTTTTTACCACTTCTAACTCCACAAAAATCTACTTCTTTTGTCATTCCCGCATGAGGAATATTAACTACAAATTCCATTGATTCTTTTATATAATCATAAGATAACCGCTCTGGTCTTACTGATATAGATAACATAGGGGGCCTTGTGCATACTGTTCCAGTCCAACCTACAGTAAATACATTTTCTTTTCCTTCTTTATTTCTTGATGTAATTAAAACTACTGGAACTGGATTTAAAACTACACTTCCTTTAAAATCTCTTTTTTTCATATGTTCTATTACTCCCATTCATTCCAGACTTCTGGTTTATATCCTATAGTTGCTAACTTTCCATTTCTAACTATAGGTGTTTTTATTAAACTTTGATTCTTTAATAAAACTTCAAGTTTCATTTCGCTACTTCTTATTTTATCTAAATTTGAAGCCTTATATCCATTACCTTTTTCATTAATTAATTCATTTACAGGTATTGCTCTGCTTACATTATTTAATTCACCCTTACTTATTCCTTTTTCCTTCATATCAATAAGTGAATATTTTATTTTTCTTTCCTTAAAATATCTTTCTGCCTTTTTTGTATCAAAGCATTTTTTGCTTCCAAATATCTGTATGTTCAAAACTTTAATTCCTCTTTCTAATTTATAATAATTCTAATATTTCTTCTGGAGAATCTATAAAATAATCTGGCTTTAATTCCTCTAATCTCTTTATATCTAATTCTGTATATCTAACTCCACAAGTTTTACATCCAGCTTCTATGCCACATAATAGATCAAAATGGCTATCTCCTACCATTATTGTTTCCTCAGGCTTTACTCCTAAATGATTACACGCATATATTGCAGGTTCTCCACTTGGCTTATGTTTTTCTGTACATTCTGGAGTAACTATTATATCCATATATTTTGTTATATTAGCTATTTCCATTCCTCTTCTTGCCATCTCACCTCTTTTAGAAGTAACTACTCCCATTTTTATCCCTCTATTTTTAAGTTCTTCTAAAAGTGTATCTACGCCTTTAAAAGGAAAACACATATTATCATGAAATTCTTCATTATATTTTCTATATCTATTTATTAAACTTTGAATTTTATCTTCATTTTCAGTATACATTTTAAAAGTATATGGTAATGGCTGTCCGTAATGTGCTGTTATTTCACTTTTTGAAGGTGTAAGTCCTAACCCCTCTTTAAATGTATGCTTAAAAGATTTATATATTAATTCGTTAGTATTTAATAAAGTTCCATCCAAATCAAATAAAACTGCTTTTATCACCTTATCCTATCCCCTCTCTTTATTTATAATGGTTATTATATCAAAAATAATTCTTTATTACTAACTTTAAATATTGATAAAGATTCAATCAATACCAATTGTATTAAATATCTAATTATGCTATATTTCTAAATAGAACAATTATCAACTGGAGGTTTATCATGGAAACACAACAAAGAAATAGGGATTTCTATTTTGATACATTAAAAGGTTTACTTATTTTATTTGTTATAATAGGTAATTCTCTTGAACTTGCTAGTCCGCAAAATATAGATACACATTATTTTATATTATTTTTATATATGTTTCATATGCCTATATTTACATTTGTATCTGGATATTTTTCTAAGCTTAGTAAAAGAACCACAGTTCAAAAAGCTAAATCAACTTTTAAATTGTATTTTTTCGCTCAGTTATTATATATAATATTCTATAAATATTTACTAGGAAATAGTTCATATAAATTTGAACTCATGTATTCTCAATGGACTCTTTGGTATCTATTATCACTAACTTGTTGGTATATATTATCTGACTATGTTACTGATAAGAAAAAGTGGATTATTGGGTCAATAATTGTATCTCTTATGCTTGGATTTGATAATACTATAGGACTTCTTGCAAACATGTCAAGAACATTATTTTTCTTCCCTTTCTTTATAACTGGAATGATTTTTAAAAAAGAATATATAGATGTTTTAAAGAAGCATATGATAAAACTATTAGTCGGATCATTGCTAGTGCTCATTATACTTTACATATTATCACATGATATAAAAATAGAGCTTTTATTTGAGTCAGCACCATACTCTAGTTATTATGATAATTTAGCTTTTCCATTTTGTATACGATTATTCCACTATATAGGTTCCTTTGTACTAGGTGCATCTATATTAATCTTTATACCAAACTTTAAAACAATCTTTTCATCACTTGGAAGAAATTCATTGGTTCTATATCTTCTTCATGGAGGTATAAGTTATATATTGATAACTTTAGGATTTACAAGATATAATAATTTATTTGGGCTAATATTATCTGAGTTACTTATAATTGGAGTCACTATTTTATGTACTAAAGTATTCTTAAAGATGAAGAATTTATATATTTTGAAAAAAGGCAGTATTAAATAATATTGCCTTTTTAATATATTTTAACAATTCTTTTTCTATTGCTTTATCCTATTATGTTATATATAATAATAAAATCTTTCATTAATTTTCATGTTATGAAAATATTACTTTTTTTCTATTCATTTTATTTAAAATCCTAAGATAGGTATAATTTAATATTAAAAAGAATGCCGTAACTGGAACTACTATATCTTTATCAGATACAAATGATGCAAAAATAATTATAGTTTCTAATGAGAGTACTAATATCTTGTATTTATTTAAATTATTATCAAGTATAGCTTTTTGCGTATAATACATAACTATAAGAATCCATGATAAAGTTATTAATAAAAATCCTATATTATTCAAATTGAAATGTAGTGAATTTGTAATATTTTTAATATCATATCTCTCATCTGTGATTTTACTACCTCTATAACTGTCTAAGTCTGTTTGCTTACTACTAATCGTCCATCCGTTATTTCCTCTACCACTTATACTTTCTGATCCGTTTTTTATTAATTCAGGAGACACTTCTCTATTGTATTCATACATAGGTATACTATCTTTTAATACTTTAATATTATAAAGTCCATTTTCATATCTATCATTATACTCATTTAGTATATGATCAAAAGCATCTTTCTCTTTTCCTGTAATTTCTTCTTTCCCCTCTAAAGTATCTGCAATTTTGTTTAGTATATCACCAGAAACTCTTGCTCTATTTTCATCCCATAAATCCATAAATCTATTTTCTGAGATAACCCCGCCTAATTTAAAAAGGCACCCCACAACGAATACTATTATACTTACTTTAAACAAAATATTAGTATATCTAGTTTGATTAGTTATAAGTGACTTTACATCATTTGAAATACTATTCTCATCTCCAAATTTTTCTATAGCAATATTTATACTCTCTTCTTCTGTGTAGCCATCTTCCATCAGATCAGAAACTTTATCATATAAATGAAATTTCATTTCCTCTTTTAAAATTTCTGTTTCCTCATTATTTTTATTAACCCTACTATATATTCTCTCAATATATTCCTCAATTCTTCCCATACTTATTTACCTCTCATAAAATTATTTATAATCTCTTTTAAAACATTCCATTCATTAGAATTCTTATTAAATATTTCTTTCCCTTCATCTGTTATCGAATAATACCTTCTCCGTCCCCCACTAGTTCCTGAATTATCATTCCAATATCCTTTAAGATATCCACGGGTTTCAAGCCTCTTTAGTGATACATAAAGTGTAGCTTCTTTTATTTCAAATTCATTTTTGGATATTTCTTTTATCTTCTTTAAAATCAAATATCCATACATATCCTCCTTATATAATACTGATAAAACAATTGAATCAATATATCCTTTTAAAACTTCCTTCCCAAACTCCATACTTATCCTCCTCTCTTTTATAAATTACTTTATATTATTAAGTACTTATATTTATTATATAAGATACTACTTTATATTATCAAGTACTTTTTTAAAATTAAAGGAATTAATTAACAATAGGTTTTATATAACCTTTGAATTTAATTTACCATAATGAATTTAAGTTTCTATATTCAAAAAAATATATAAAACTTTAGATTTTTAAAATTGATTTGTATAGATTTTAAATCTTTATTAATTTAACAATATATCACTTTTTGTCATACTATAAATCATAATTAATTATTTTGTTAGAAGGGATATTTTATGAAAAGAAAATCTAAATTAGCTATTTTACTTACTATAATTTTTTCTGTATGTATCTGCTTTGTTGGATGTAAAAAAGAAACTGATACTTCTAGTCTAAAAACTATAAGACTTAATGAAGTTGTTCGTTCTGTCTTCTATGCACCAATGTATGTTGCAATAAACGAAGGATTCTTTGAGGAAGAAGGTATAAATATAGATCTATCTACAGGTCAAGGTGCAGATAAGGTTATGCAAAATGTATTATCTAATAATGCAGATATAGGTTTTTGTGGACCTGAACAAGTTATCTATATTTATAATCAAGGCCGAGATGATTACCCTGTATTATTCACGCAACTTACTAAAAGGGATGGCTCTTTCTTAGTTGGAAGAGAAAAAGATGAAAACTTTAAGTGGTCATCTTTAAAAGGTAAAGACATAATAGGTGGACGACCTGGTGGAGTTCCTGAAATGGCTCTAGAATATGTTTTAAATAAAAATAATATCGTTCCAAAGAAAGATGTTAACATGGTAACAAACTTAGACTTTACTGCAACTGCTGGCGCTTTTAAAGCTGGTACTGCTGATTACGTATCATTATTTGAACCTACAGCTTCAATGCTTGAAAAAGAAGGTAGTGGAAGTATAGTTGCTTCTATAGGAGAATCTTCTGGTGAAATGCCTTACACTTGTTTCTTTTCAACAAAATCTTATATGAATGATAATAAAGATGTAATAGAGAAGTTTACACGAGCTATATATAAAGGACAATTATGGTTTAAAGATCATACATCTAGCGAAGTAGCTGATTCAATATTATCCTTCTTCCCTGGAACTGATAAAGATATCATTATTTCAGTTATCGATAACTATAAAAAAATTGATGCTATTGCAGATAATCCAACTTTAAGTGAAGATGGCTTAAATCATCTTATGGATATAATAACTGATTATGACTCTTCTTTAATACCAGCAAGACCACCTTTTGCTGATATAGTTAATAATGAATTTGCAGAAAAAATCACTTCTGAAAAATAACTTTTAATTTTAAGGGGTTGTTCTTTATATGGAACAACTCTCTTATTACATAAATAATATATAATATTTTACATATTTCTTAAATTAAAGGTGGTGAAATTATTTTGGCTCTATTAAATATTAATAATATAACAATGAAATATCACTCTCTTAAAGGAGAAACTGAAGCTATAAAAGATATTACTTTTTCTGTAGATGATAAAGATTTCTTAAGTATTCTTGGTCCTTCTGGCTGTGGAAAATCTACTCTTTTAAACATTATGAGTGGACTTTTACCACAATCGAGTGGTACTGTCACATATAACAATGAACCTATAAAGGCCAATCTAGATAAAATAGGATACATGTTTCAAAAGGATCATCTCTTTGATTGGACCACAGTTTGGAATAATGTAACTCTAGGTCTAAAAATTAAAGGATTACTAACTGATGAAAATATAAAAAGAGTGGAAAATTTATTAGAAAATTATGATTTAAGTAAATTTAAAGATCATAAACCTAGTGAATTATCTGGTGGTATGCGTCAAAGAGTTGCTCTAATTAGAACTCTTGCTTTAAATCCTAGAGTTTTATTCTTGGATGAACCTTTTTCAGCATTAGACTACCAAACTAGACTTAATGTTTGTGATGAAATTCATGAAATAATAAAACTCGAAGATAAAACTGCTATTATGGTAACACATGATATAAGTGAAGCTATATCAACTTCAAATCGAGTTATTGTTCTGACTAAAAGACCCGCTATCATAAAAAAGGAAATATCTATTTCTTTCAGAAATGATCCTTTAACTCCTTTTAATAGGAGAAAAGAAAGTGAATTTAAAGATTATTTTAATTTGCTATGGAAGGAGCTTGATGATGGTGATAAGTAAAGACCATGAACTTTATATAAAAAATTTAAAAAGAGATAAATTTAAAGTAGCATTTTTTAGAATTTTCATATTAGTTTTCTTCCTGTGTCTATGGGAGGTTGCAGCTGATTTTAAATGGATAGATCCATTCTTAACCTCTTCTCCTAGCAGAATATTTGATTCCCTTTTAACTTTCATCGCAGATGGAACTATATGGAGACACATTGCAGTTACATGTTACGAAACAATTCTCGGATTCCTTCTTGGTACTGTAATTGGAACTATTATTGCAATTATTTTATGGTGGTGTCCTTTTACCTCTAAAGTATTAGATCCATATTTAGTTGTCTTAAATGCACTTCCAAAAGTTGCACTTGCTCCAATAATTATATTCTGGGTTGGAAATGGTACAATGGCTATAATTGTTATTGCACTTCTTATATCACTTGTAACAACAATTATAAGCGTGCTTACTGGTTTCACTGAAGTAGATAGTGAAAAACTATTACTCATGAAGACATTCCAAGCTTCTAAATTCCAAATATTAAGATATCTAATCTTCCCATACACTATACCAGTATTAATATCAGCACTTAAAATAAATGTAGGCTTATCTTGGGTTGGTGTAATAATGGGTGAATTCTTAGTAGCTAGAGAAGGTCTTGGTTTCTTAATAGTTTATGGTGGACAGATTTCTCAACTTAACATGGTAATGATGAGTATTGTAATACTTTCCATTATTGCTTTTATAATGTATAAAATCGTAGCTATAGTAGAAGATAAATATATCAAAAAATAATTAACAATATGTTAAAAAAATTTCTTTGATAACAATTTCATTGAGAAAAATAGAGGATTTGCAGATACTTCAAATTTACAGTTCCTCTATTTTTTTGGACTTACCATTGGTTTACTTAATTCTTCTAAAGTGATACATTTATAAGGTACTAAAGATACTAAGGAGAGATTGACTTGAAATTATTCAGAGAAGCACTTATTATATTCGGAATATATTTGATAGGAGAAGTAATAGTTGCCTTAACTCATATTCCTATTCCAGGAAATATTATTGGTTTACTATTACTTTTAATATGCCTTTGTACTAAAATAATAAAAGTTAGCCAAGTTGAAACCTTAACAAATTTCTTTTTAGATCATTTAGCTTTCTTCTTCTTACCAGCAGGAGTTAGCTTAATGAATTCACTTGGAGTTATAAAAGCAAACTTTATTCAGATACTAGTAGTGTGTGTAATTACTACGGCAGTTATTATTGCCTCAACTGGTTTAATTGTACAATTTATTGTTAACCTGTTAAATAAAAAAAAGAAAGGAACTGAAGAAGATGAGTGTAATAACTAGCAATATATTTTTTAGCATAGTTCTTTCTCTTATTGCATTTGAGATTGGATTATTTATCTATAAAAAAACAAATATACCGCTATTTAATCCCTTACTTATAGCAATAGTTATTGTAATTGCAGTTTTAACTGCATTCCACGTAAATTTTGATACTTATAATGAAGGAGCACAATTTATAAATATGTTCCTTGGACCTGCAACAGTAGTTCTAGCAGTTCCACTTTATAAACAAATAGAATTACTAAAGAAAAATGCAATAGCTATTTTTATTGGAATTTTTTTTGGAACATTAATTGGAATTTTTTCAATTATACTTTTATCCCATTCATTAGGTCTTAATATATCAATGATAGTATCATTAATGCCTAAGTCTGTAACAACTCCAATAGGTATTGCTATAAGTAAAGAATTTAACGGTATAGTTCCAGTTACTGTGCTTGCAATTATTTTATCTGGAATAATTGGTGCAATAATTGGACCTACAATATGTAGAATATGTAGAATAACAAATAGAATTGCAATTGGTATTTCTCTAGGAACAGCATCACATGCTGTTGGAACTACAAAAGCATTAGAACTTGGAGAAACTGAAGGCGCTATGAGTTCGCTTTCAATAGGTATAGCTGGTATGATGACCGTATTTATTGCACCTCTAGCCTTTAATATTGCAATGTTTGTATACAGATTATTTGTACATTAGAATTTATTTTCAGTATTTATCTAAGCATTATTATTTGTAAAAAAGAAACCTAAAATTCTTAGGTTTCTTTTTTTATTACTTAATTACTATATACGCTCTTAACTTCTAGAAGTTTTCTATTTAGTAATCCTATTCTATTATCTTTAAAAACTGTATATGTTGATTTTTTTGTGTATGATTCTAACTTAACCATAAATTCCTCAGGTTGTATACTCTTTTCATGCACAAGTTTTAATCCTTTTTCCCATGATGCTGTAAGTTTTGGGTTTAAAAGAGATGGTATAGATGCATTTATTACTTCATAAATCATCTCACCAAGCTCTGTTGGTGTTAGAGTTTGTGTTTTGTTATTTGATTTTACATAATCAATATTCATGAGCTTTTTTAATATCTCAGCTCTAGTTGCTGAAGTTCCAATACCTGCACCTTTTATATGCTCTCTTAGTTCTTCATCTTCTATAAGCTTACCTGCATTTTCCATAGCTATTATTATTGAACCTGTCGTAAATCTCTTTGGAGGACTAGTTTCCCCCTCTTTCATTTCTAAAGAATTTATATTAACCTTTTGACCTTTTCTTAAATCTTTAGGGAACTCATCAGTTCCATCTTCCTTTTTGCTCTCTAATATATCTAAGTATCCTCTTTCAATACATACCTTCTTTGTTGTATAAAAAGATTCATCACCTACAGTTATAGTTATCGCTTGCTTACTATACTGTGCTTTAGGATAAAATATAGCTATAAATCTTCTAAGTATTAAGAAATACATTTTTCTCTCTATTTCTTTTAAAGAATTTATAATAGAACTTCCCTCTCCAGTTGGAACTATAGCATAGTGATCTGTGATTTTATTATCATCGACATACTTACTTTTTAGTATAGTTTTATCCCAGTTATTATCTAATATAGCATTAGTAGCATTCTTTAAATCCTCTCCTATCTCTATTTTAGATAACTTAAATATTGTTTTCTTAATTCCCTTTGCAACTGCTGTAGATAATACTCTAGCATCAGTTCTAGGATATGTTACCATCTTCTTTTCATATAGAGTTTGAAGGTGCTTTAAGGTCTCATCAGGACTTATTTTAAATTTCTTAGAACATTCATTTTGAAGCTCTGCTAAATTAAATAAAAGTGGTGCATTTTTATTTTCTTTAGTCTTTTTTATATTTGATATTATTCCTTCTTCTAAAACCTCTAATTCCTTAATAAGATTTTCGCAGTCTTCTTTTTTCTTAAATCCACCTTCATTATATAATTTAGGTGAATCCTTATATTTAGACTTCTCTAATGCTTTCCATTCACTCTGTATATCTTCATTCTTCTCTTCTCTACTAAAACTTCCTGCAATTTTATAAAATGATGTTTTTTTAAAGTTTCTAATTTCTCTCTCTCTATCAACAACCATTCCTAAAACACAGCTCATAACTCTTCCAACAGCTACTACTGAATTCTTATCTCTCTTTAATATATTAGATACCTGTCTTCCATATATAAGTGTTAACAGTCTTGAGAAATTAATTCCTATTATGTAATCTTCCTTTGCTCTTAAATAAGCTGAGTGTGCTAAAGAGTCATACTCTTTTAAAGGCTTTGCTTCCTTAATACCTCTTTTTATTTCTTCCTCAGTTTGAGAATCAATCCATATACGTAGTTTTTCTTTTTCTGGATTACCTGATAAATCATCAACTAGCCTGTATATATATTCCCCTTCTCTTCCCGAGTCGGTACATACATATATTTTGTCAATATCACTTCTATTTAACAACTTACTAACTACATTAAATTGACCTTTAGCTGAATTTATTACCTCATATTTATAATCTGTAGGTAAAAATGGAAGGTCCTTCAAATTCCAGTATTTTAACTTTTCATCATAGGCCTCTGGATAAGACATAGTAACCATATGTCCTACACACCAAGTAAATACTGCTTTGTCACTCTCTATATATCCATTATTTCTTTTTCCATATACCTTTAGTAACTTAACAAAATCCATTGCTACTGAAGGCTTTTCTGCTACAAATAAAGCTTTTCCCATAATTATTTCCTTTCTAAAGAAAATAAACCTTCAAAAAGAAGGTCTATTAAAATTATACTATGAAATTATTATTTTTCCAAATATAATGTTTTACATTTCATTTATCATCCAAATTACTATATTTAAATAAGCTGCATAACCGCACCATATTAAATATGGAATTAATAATACTGATGATATCTTATCAATCTTTATAAATTTTATTATACATATTATTATTAAAATTATAAGTATGATTATATTAATTGCTGATAATCCATACAATTTTAAATTAAAGAATAATATAGGCCATAAGAAATTAATCAAAAGCTGAATAAAATACACTATTAAAATTCCATAACTCCTCTTTTCTTCTTTAAGAGTCATATATACTCTGTATAGAGCAAACCCTATAATGATATATAGAATAGGCCATACAATGCCAAACAACCATCCTGGTGGTGAAAATTTAGGTTTTGCAAGAGTTTCATACAAAGCCATAGAATCTTTTGTAATATATCCTACCAATACGCCTCCACCTACTGGAATTAATATTGATATGATCAATGGTATAAGCTTAAATTTGTCATTTACCTTAAATATATTTTTCATAACTCACCTCAAAGCACATCTTTAATATTAATAATATACTTTATATAAGTTAATTATTCTTAAATATATATATCTGCGAACTCAACATCAACCTTTTTATCTAACGTTACTATCTCAATACTCTCTCCAGCCTCATATCCTCTTATATCCTCTACAATAGGAAGCTTTATTATAAACTTATTCCCTTTAGCCTTTTCTGATTCAAACTCTATGCTTCCATCATGTAATTCTATAATTGTTTTACTTAAAAATAATCCAAGACCACTACCTTCTTTTTGCCTATTTAATGATTTATTTAACTTTGTAAACTGATCAAAGATATATTTTTTCTCTTCTTCATCAATAATTTTTGTATAATTTTTAACTATTATATATAAATAATTCTTCTTAGAATACATATTAATTTTTATATTTCTATTGCGTTCTCCATGTTTTACACTATTAGATAATAAATTTAGTATTACTCTTTCAATCATATCTCTATCAACAGGTAAATATATTTCGCTCTCTTCTGAATCAAATATTATAGAGTTATTAATTTTCTTTGCATACTTACTTGTTGCAATGGATACCCCTTCAACAACTTCCACTATATTATAGATTTTTTTATTAGGCTTTAAATATCCTTCCGAAATCTTATTTGCATCAATAAAATTATTTATTGTTCTTATAAGTCTCAAACAATTTTGTCTTATAATATCATTATTTTTACTTACACTATTAATACTGTTATCTTTAAGATATATTTCATTTAATGTAAGGGCTGAATTTATAACATTTATTGGAGTTCTCAGCTCATGAGATATATTAGAATAAAATTCATTTTTTATATCTTCTTGTCTTACAAAATCTTCATACTTTTCTCTAATCTTATTATATACATTGTTATCTGTAATATCTCTTATATACACTATCTCTCTTTTTTCTCCATTTTTAACCAAATATAATTCTAACTCTTTTAAGTTATTACTTTTACTATTAAATCTATATAATTTTTCAAGATTATTACCAAATAATTTAACATCACTACCTTCTAATATTAAGCTACTATCTATACTCTCTTTTTCTATTAAATTATCTAATACGTAATCGAAATCTCTTCCTAATAATTCTCCCTTATATCTAAAACCTAACATATCTACAGCCTCATTATTAACGTAAGTAATCTTCCCCATATTAAATGTTATAATCCCATCTTTAAATGATTCTATTAAATCATAGTATCTTTTTTCACTTTTAATATTTATTGCATTTAATTCATTTAAAATTACATTTCTTTGATTTAATTTTAAATTTAATTCACTTTGCTTCTTTTTTGCCTTTAATAAATTCCCCTTCATTTGTGTATACATCAGACTTAAGATATTACTGGTTATACCTTCGTATATAGAAAAATACGCTACATATTTTACTACATATGCTTCAAAAGCAAAATTATATGCATATATATAAGATATTTTAAGTAACAAATGGTACATATTCATAAATATAAAATAAAGGAATATGTATTTATACTTAATTTCTTTATATTTTTTTCTAATTCTATTTAGTAATATTATTGAAAGAATAATTAATATAGATTGTAAAATAAGAACTATTATGAATACTGAATATTTATCAATCCCTCTTAAATCATATAGTAAAAGTCCTACTATGCTAGATATTGTAGTAATCACGAAATATATAATAATTGATTTTTTATTATTAATCTTATGTTTCATTAATACAAATGAAACCGGTAATATTAATATTCCCAATATCTCACTTATTGTAAAAGTAACATACAATCCCATATTTTCTAAGATATGAATTCCAAACTTACTTATGAAAACTTGCGAGAATTCAATTAATCCTATAAATAAGAATCCAATCCCTATGTAATTATAGTAATTAGAACTCCTCCTAATTAATGCTATTATTGCAAGAGATATTCCAAAGGATGCACATGATACATTTAACATATTATAAAACATTGAATATGATCCTGTTATATAATATATAATTAATAATATTAATAATATAGCTATTGCACCATTAAGTGAGTATGTTAATCTATTATTACATAATTTCGAATTCATACATTTCATCCTCATTTGAAATAAACTCCCTTTTAAATGTTATAGTAATTTTAGTTCCTTGTCCTTTGCTGCTCTCTATAACTATATTTCCCTTTTGTAATTCTACTAATTTTTTAACAACAAATAATCCTATTCCACTTCCCTTGTCTGACACATCATCGTTATTCTCTCCCATAGCATACTTCATAAAAATTTTATCAATAAATTCTTTATCCATTCCTATGCCATTATCCTGTATAACTAAATCCACCAAATCTCCATTTTCAAAAATCCCTACTTCAATTTTTCCATTTTTACTAGTAAACTTTATAGAGTTTGATATTAAATTTAATAAAATCCTTTGCATAAATTCCTCATCTAAGTAAGAATATGTCTCTTCATTATCAGTATCAAAAATAAGCTCTATATCTTTTTCATTAGCATAGAAAATCAAACTATTTACTGTATCTTCAACAAATTCCACTATATTTATTATCTCTAAGGTCGGAAATAAGTAATCTGATTGAATCTTGCTACTATCTATAAGATTATTTGTAAGTTTTATTAAGGCAAGACAATTCTTTTTTGATATATTATTATACTTAAGTAATGCTTGTATATCTTTATTTTCCACAAAAATATATTCAAGCTGAAGTGCTGAATATATTACATTTATAGGAGTTTTTAAATCATGACTTATATTTGAAAGGAAATCTCTTTTTATGCCTTCCTGCGTTAACTTTCTCTCCAAATTTTCTTTCATAGAGCTCATATCAACTTTAGATGTTATGTCACTTATACCTAATATTATTTCTCCATTCTCTTTATTTTTATCTATAAATTCTATATTTAGATATCTTGTCTGTCCGGCTTTCTCTATTCTTCCTCTATATATATTTTTATTATATGCTATCTCATCATTTCCCCTCTCCCTTTCATCTAAAGAAATAAAATTATTTACTTTTTTATTTATAACATTCTTAATATCTTCTTCTTTAATTAGATTCAAAAAAGATTTATTACAATAAATTATTCTATGTGTACTGTCACTTAATATAATTATAGGTACTGGTATACTTCTAAAGAATTCCTTAAACATAATTTCCTTTCTTCTAATTAAATTATGTGAAAATTCTAATTCATCATTTTTTAATGAAATATCGTAATTAATAGAATTAAGTTTTTCATTACTTTCATATAAATCTTTAAATAACAATTTATATGGTGTATCTATAATTTTGTATATAGTACTGATAAATAGTATCGATACTGATATAAATATAAGTAAATTAATTATATATCTTATAAAAATATTTTCACCAAAAAACATTATAACTGTTAGCGTATTCATTATAGATGCCAAAATAGCATATGAATATAAATAATTTATTTTATTATTTATATATAGCTTATATTTAGATATATTATATATATTATATATATTCACTAAAATACACGTTAAAATTACAACAATTAACAAAACCCAAAATAATCTATTTGATTCCAAAATATATGCTAAATATCCACTACTTACTATTATAAACATACTAAATATTACATTTACACGTCTATTGGCTATATACCGATATACAGATACTGTTGATAAGGCCCCTACTATAAATAATGTATATTTATAAGATAATCCATTAATCCCAGGTCTAAATCTAAAAAAAGTATGTGGAATATCTACTGTAAGTAAATTCATCATTACTATAATAAAAAAAATAAAATAAACTGATAACGCCTCAAAGATTTTACTTTCTGATATATTTGCATTAGAATAGGTCAAAAGTAATACGCAACAAGATACTACAACATAATATGCTTTTATTATAAAATCAAATACCGGAACATTATCATCTATAAAAATCATAAGAAATACATATAACCATATATATATAACAAAGGATATAGCAACTATACTTATAAAAAATCTCTTATTAATATATATAATATCCCTTAATTCCTTCTCAAGCTCCATTTCTCCCCCTCCTATATAATATATATTTTACTTTATTTTTCCTATTATGTGAAGTTTTTATAAACAAAACCTAGTCAAATTAAATTCGACTAGGTTTTATTATCCATCCTATTTTTTCTAAATTTCTTTACTATTTTTTAATTACTACTGCAACTACATCCTTACCTTCTGTAACTTCTCCATAATTAATCTCCACTTTATTATTCTCTGTTAAGTTAGTAAAGACTACTGGTGTTACAATTGATGGTACCTTCTCTCTTATGATATCAAAATCTACAGAAAGAAGTTTATCTCCTATTTTAACTCTATCTCCTTGTTTTACATAAGCTGTAAAGCCTTCTCCATTTAATGAAACAGTATCCATACCAACATGAATAAGAATTTCTAAGCCATTATCACTAGTTATTCCTATTGCATGCTTAGTCGTAAATAGTGATGTTATTTCTCCAGTAACAGGAGCTGAAACAATATTTCCTAATGGCTCTATTGCAAATCCTTCACCCATCATCTTTTCTGCGAAGACCTTATCAGGTACATCTTCTATTCTTATAACATTTCCTGTAAGTGGGGCTAATATATCTTCCGGTATATCCTCAAGATTTTTATCCCTTATATCTTTTATCTCATCGTGATTTTCTAATTTTTTTTCTGTTGGGATTTTACCTTCCATTATCTCTTTTATTTGACCTTTTAATATATCAGATTTCGGCCCAAATATTGCTTGAATATTATTTCCAACTTCCATAACTCCAGCTGCACCCAGAGCTTTTAATTCCTCTTTATCTACTTCTGATATATCATTTACTATTACTCTAAGTCTTGTAATACAAGCATCTAAATTACTAATATTTTTTTTCCCACCTAAGGCCCTTAATACTTCTGTCGCAAGAGAAGCACCTTCTATATTTGTTGTACTTATACTTTCATTATCATCTTCTCTACCTGGAGTCTTTAAGTTAAACTTTTTAATTAATACTCTAAAAACTGAATAGTATATAAATGCATAAATTATACCTACAACTATAACTAAATACCACGGTGTTCTATTCGGTATTACTCCAAATAGTATAAAATCAATTACTCCTCCTGAGAAGGTCATACCTATTTTAACATTTAAAAGCTGCATGGTCATAAATGATAGTCCAGCCATTAAGCAATGTATAATAAATAATATAGGTGCAACAAAAAGGAATGAGAATTCTAGTGGTTCAGTAATACCTGTTAAAAATGATGTAAGTGCTGCTGACCCCATAATACCAGCTACTGCCTTCTTATGCTCTGGTTTAGCTTCTTGATATATAGCAAGTGCTGCTGCTGGAAGTCCAAACATCATAAATGGGAATTTACCTGTCATAAATGTTCCTGCTGTGAATGGTACTCCATCTTTCAATTGTGCAAAGAATATATTCTGATCTCCCATAATCAATTGTCCTGCTTTATCTACATACTCTCCAAATTGATACCAGAAAGGATTATACCAAATATGATGCAGTCCAAATGGAATAAGTGCTCTTTCGACAACTCCAAATATAAATGATGCTACAGTAGGATTAGCATATATCATACTTTTTGAAACATAAAACAACCCTTCTTGTATAGGTGGCCATATAAATGTCATGATTACACCTATTATTACTCCTAATGCCGCAGTAATAATAGGTACAAATCTTTTACCTGCAAAAAAACCTAAATATGGTGGTAATTCAATTCTATAAAATTTATTATACATAGCCGATGCTATAAGTCCCATTATTATTCCACCAAATACTCCCGTCTGAAGAGTTGGTACTCCCACAACAGTAGTATACATAGGATCTGACAGCATATCAGTTGTTACTCCCACAAATGTTCCCATAGAAACATTCATAATTAAGAATCCTACAATAGCTGCAAGTCCTGCAACACCATCACCATCAGATAATCCGATAGCAACACCAACAGAAAATATTAATGGTAAATTTGCAAATATTATATTTCCTGATTGCTCCATCACACTTGCAACTAATTGTATCCAATCAGCTCTTAAATATGGTGCATTTACCAACAGAGCCTCATTCATAAATAAATTCCCAAAAGCTAACAATAATCCTGCTGCTGGAAGAAGAGCTACTGGTAACATCAAAGCCTTACCGATTCTTTGTAATACTCCAAAAATCTTTTTACCCATCTCTCTATTCTCCTTTCTATATTTATGGCAAGATTATTTTTTCCATCTTTCTATTTATTTACACTGGATAAAGTACCCATCAAATATAATATCTACTTTCAAATAAAAAAATAGATGATCATTTATAATAATTACAAACTTAACTTTGCATTATTTCATACAATCATCTACTAATGTATAGTACCTTATATCTTAAACTATATTAAATAGTTTATTTTCTCTACCTTTAATCCATATTATTATATCATTTATTACTTCATCTCTATTTTTTTCATTTAACATTTCATGTCTTCCATCTTTATATAACTTATATTGTATATCTTTAACACCTATATTTTTATATAAGTTATATAAATTAACTATTCCTTTACCAAAATACCCTACAGGATCTTTATCACCTGCAAATATATATATGGGAATATCTTTTCTTATGTTATTAAAATTATCGCCTTCATGAATACTCCATATTCCGTCTATTAGATCATGATAAAAAGATGTAGTACATATAAATCCACAATATTCATCATTTATATACTCATCTACAGTTTCCTCATTTCCGCATATCCAATCATATGGAGTCCTTGCAGGCTCAAAAGCTTTATTAAAATCTCCAAAAGACAACTTGTCCATAAGTGGACTTTTAGCTTTTCTCCCTTTTAAATTCATTTCAATTTTAGCTATTTTTCTTCCTACCTTAGTTATAGGATTAGGTTTTCCATTACTTCCTGATAATATCAGCATTTTAATTGTTTCCCCATATATCTGTGCATATCTTTGACTTAAGAAGGATCCCATACTATGCCCAAATAATATTATAGGGAGTTCTCTATACTCTTTTTTTATAATGTCATTTAATTCTTTCATATTTGCTATCATTAATTTAAAACTGCTATCATCACCAATATACCCAAGTTCTTCTTTGCTAGATACGCTTTTCCCATGACCTCTATGATCGTTAGCATATACAGCATATCCCTCTTTATTAAGTCTTCTTGCAAAATAATCATATCTTTCTGCAGTCTCAGCCATGCCATGTGCTATTTGAACTACTCCTTTAATTTCTATTTTTTCATCTGGAACCCACTTATATACATGTATTTCTTTTCCTAAACTATCCTTAAATTTAAAATTATTAATACTCATATTTCCCCCTCCATATAAATTTATTTTAATTAAAAATAAAGAGACTGTAAATTAAAAACAGTCTCTTTAAGTCAAAATTAATGTTCTACAATATCACTTTCTCTAAGCTTTTTAATAAAATTCGCACTTGCTTTATTCATGATCTTCTTAAAGAATATACCAATTAATATGAAAATTATAGCAACAGAAACTAATATTATTATATCTCTTTGCATAAGTTCTGGTACTATACCTCCAACTAGACCTCTCATTCCTTCAATTGCATATTTAAATGGCAGGAATGGATTTATTCCTTTAAAGAACCCTGACATAACTTCTACTGGGAATGTTCCTCCTGATGCTGCAACTTGAAGCACTAGGAATATTATACATATAGCTTTACCAACATTTCCAAAAACAGAGACAGTTGAATATATAATTGTTATAAATATTACACTTATAAACATTCCAAGTAATACAAACAATGCTGGATGCATTACATAAGTTTTAAGTATAAATATATCTCCGAGTGTTACAACAGCACCTTGAAGTATTCCTATAGTAAGGAACGTTAAATACTTTCCAAAGTATACTTCCCTAGGAGATGGAACTGTTCCATCTTCAAAAGGTTTCACGCTAACTGTTAATATTGATACAAGTATTAATCCTCCAACCCAAAGTGCCAATGTTGTATAAAATGGTGACATTGCTGAACCATAATTCGGTACAGGGAATAATCTATTTGTTTGTATCTCTACTGGACTTACTAAGAAACTAGTCTTTTCTTTCCAATCCCCTGTAATGATTTTAAGAATTTCATCTATGTCTGCTTTTTTATCTATCTTCTTTATATCAGCAACCATTTTACTAAATGTCTTTTTAAATTCTGGGAACTCTTTTTTAACTTTTGCAAGTTCTTTATTTGTAAGTTTTGTTCCTTTTGAAAGCAATGATAATACATTTTTAACATCTGGCATAACCTTTTGAGTACTATCAATTAGTCCTAATGCATCCTTAGACATTCCATCTAGTTTATCTAAAGCACCGTTTATTCCAGGTACAATGTTACTATCATAACTTCCTATTATATTTCCGATCTCTGATGATATTGAGTCTATTTTATTATTTAATTTCTTAATACTTTCTGGTTGTAATATAGTATTGTTATTATTTACCAAACCAATATCTTTGTTTATTTCAGATATAAGATTTGAAAGCTTTCCTTCAATATTTTTTAGTCTAGTAATAGTATTCGATATTGAATCCTTATCTCCTACTTTATTTATAGATTCTAACATATCTATAACTGAGTTTAATGTTTTATCGACTGTAGTTAATTTATTATTTACATTGGTTAAAACCTTAAGTAATGTTTCTTTATCATAACCTTCAGATACATTTCCTAGAATTTCACTTGCACCATTTAATAAATCTTTTCCAAAAATTAAATCCTCTTTTATTATAGGAGAAAGACTATTAAAGCTTTCTTTTGACTTTTCAATAAAACTCTTCCCCTTATTTAAGGCATCATCTGCATTCTTTAAGGTATTGTCAACTTGAGGCATAATTTTATCTATTTTGGCTAGCATTTGATCTATTGTAATTGTTCCATCATAAGCCTTATTTATTAAATCTTCTATTTGTGGCATATTATCATTTATTTTATATATTAAATAAACTGCATCTCTAATCTTGTCTCTAGATGATTCATACTCTATACCAGCATTATTTAACGCTTTGAATATTGCCCCATTTACTGTTTCTGATACTGTATCATCAACTTGTGCCTTTAAAGATTGAACTCCTTTATCTGTTATCTTTGGAGCTATTGCATTTGATGATTCATTTACTGTATATATAAGTTTTGGTTTTACTATTTTATCTGAAGTTGGTGATATTAAATCTTTTGAAAAATCATCTGGTATTATAATACTTGCAAAGTAATCTCCCATACGAACTCCATTATCAGCTTTTTCTTTATTTACAAACTGCCAACCAATATCATGGTTCTTTGAAAGTTCTTCAATCACTTGCTTACCAACATTTACTTCTTTATCATTAAATTCAGATCCCTTATCTTCATTAACTATAGCTACTTTTATTCCACTCGTACTCCCATATGGATCCCATGAAGATTTTATATTAAACCATGCATATAATGATGGAAGTATTATAAGTCCACATACTACAATTACTGCAACCCAATTTGTAACTATCTTTTTTATATCTCTTGTAAAAATCTTAAAAACGTTTTTCATAAAGCATTCCTTTCTTCATATTTTGTTAATGTAACGATTATAACATAATTAATGACTAAAAGTCATTAATTATTTTTGCATTTTTTAAATTAATTTTATATGTATTTTCTTAATTAGTATGCACTATTATATAAAAATAAAATATCATCCTAATAAATAATATTTATTAGGATGATATTTCCACTTTATCTTATATCTCTATATGCAAGTAATGCATTTAAATTATCAAACGAATATACTTGAAGTGTTTTCGTATCACCGTAACCTCCATATATAGCACTATTTTTATCCATTACCTGAAACTCTTTAAGTTTTTTTAATGCTATATTGTATAGATTTTGGTTTCCAGTTTTACTTGCTATTCTAACTAATAGACTATATATAGAAGTTGATTGTATATCAGAAGTTCCTTTCCCTGTGCTCGGATTATATGTTGCATAAATTGCTCCATCCTTTTTTAATTTTTCAGTAAGCCAATTTACGCTAGTTGAAACATCTTGAGATACCTCTGCTTTATTTAATATACATATTAATGATAAAAGTGTATCAACATTCTCATCATCATATTTTCTAGTCTTCCTATCATAAGCCTTTCTATATAATGGTACTTCATTACTTATATATCCACCATCTAATAATTTAAGTGATGAACCATATATCTTTTTCCAATTATAATCTATATTACTTAAATATTTCATTGTAGGCAGATCAATATAGCAAAGAGTTGTTACATCACTTTTATTATATCCATCATTAAAATCACTTAATAAACTCTGATCTAACAAATCTTCCTTTATTGCCCTTGAAATACTTATAGCAAGCTTTCTATATTTAAAGTCACCCCATCTTTCATTAGCAAGAAGAAGTGATTTTACTATTCTTAAATCATCAATGGTTGCTGATGTTTTAGTTTTCTCTGCTCCTGTAACTCTCCATGAAACTAAATGATTTGGCAAAATCATATAATCTTCAATATACTTTAATGTCTTATTAAATGATTCTTGATCATCTCTTTCTAGATAATATAATAACATCATCCCCTCTGATTCAGATAAGACAGCATCCCCTTTAGTAATATCTCCCTGAGATTTTATATTTTTATAATTTGTCTTTATTCCACCCTCTTTATTAGTTAGCTTTGAATCTATAAAGTTTAGAAGGAGTCCTTCTCTTTCTGATACTTGATTATTACTATAAGTAACTCCACTATCAACCGGCAATACATAAGGCATAGCAGCCTTTGCAATTATAAGTAAAATTAATAAAATAAAAAATCCTATTCCATAATTGAATATCCTTTTCTTTTTCACAACTTTATACACCTACTTTTCCTTAAAAATATATAGCTGATTATAAAAATAATCAGCTATGTTTTATTCGTATAGATATTTATAAACCTTATAGTAGATATTTACTTTATCTACATAATTCTTAGTCTCTGGGAATGGTATGTAATGAATGTCTTTGCCATTCTTTGAATAATTTTGATCCTTAAGCCACTTATTAACATTACCTCTTCCAGCATTATACGCTGATATTACTAAATCTCTATCCCCAAATTCATCATTTAAGTTATTTAAATACCAACATCCCATTTTTATATTTGTTTCTTCATTATAAAGCATATCAGTTGAATAATTTTTCATTCCCATTTGTTCTGCAATCCATTTCCCAGTACTTTCAGTAATTTGCATTAATCCAAAAGCATCTTTATGGGAATGAGCATTTGGATTGAATTTACTTTCAGCCTTAATTATAGACAATACAAATAACGGATCTAAGTTATATTCCTTACTATATTTATCAATAACCTCTTTATGCTTATATGGAAAAGCATATTTTTTAACTCCAAATTTTATTCCTAATAATGCTACTACTATAATAATCAACCAGATTATCACTTTTTTAAACTTCATCCTAAAGCTCCTTGTTAAATTACTTTATTTATAAAATCTATAAAGTCGTCTACCTGCTCCTTAGCATATAATAGGTCTTTATTATTATCTATTATTATATTTGCAAAGTCTTTCTTTTTTTCTAGAGTCATTTGAGCATTTATTCTATTTAATGCATCATTATTACTTAATTTATCTCTAGATTTTAATCTTTGAAGTTGAGTTGAATTATCTGCTGTAACCAGTATAACATAATCCATCTCATCATGAAGCTTTGTCTCTATCAATGTAGGAGCATCTACAATTACTATTTTTTCCCCTTCACTTTGAAGCTTTTCTATATTATTCATTATTTCACTTTTTATATAAGGAAGTATTATGTTTTCATACTTTATTCTTTGCTTTGGAAATCTAAATATATGATTACCAAATTCCTTCCTTCTAAAGTCTCCTCTCCAATCAAAGAAACCTTCCCCAAATTCTACTCTAACTTTATCTAATATCTCAGGATATTTTACTAAAACATCCTTTGCAACAATATCGGCATCAATCACTTTAAATTTAGCTTCTTTAAGCATTAAAGATATTGTGCTTTTTCCTGTACCAATTCCACCAGTAAGCCCAATTCTTATCATGTTAAACCATGTCCTCCTTTACTTAGTGCTATACCATGTATCACCGAAATTCACATCTACATCTAGTGGAACACTAAGTTTATAAACATTTTCCATCTCTTCTTTTACTAATTTTTCCACTATATCAAATTCATCTTCTTCTACATTTAGTATAAGTTCATCGTGTACTTGAAGTATTAATGTACTTCTTAGATTTTCTTTCTTAAGCCTATTGAATACATTAATCATTGCTATTTTTATTATATCTGCTGCACTTCCTTGAATTGGTGCATTCATAGCAAGTCTTTCCCCTAATGCTTTAACAATCTTATTTGATGATTTAATTTCTGGTATAAATCTTTTTCTATTTAATATTGTAGTTACATAACCAGTTTCCTTAGAGTCTTTTATTATGTTGTCTAAGTATTCCTTTATTTTAGGATATCTATCAAAATAAATACTCATATATTCTGAAGCTTCTTTTTTAGTAATTCCAAGATCTTGTGCAAGTGAAAAATCACTTATTCCATATACAATCCCAAAGTTAACTGCCTTTGCGCTTGAACGCATTAAAGGTGTTACTTCATCTATTGGAACATTGAATACTTCTGAAGCTGTTTTTGTGTGGATATCGCTATGATGTTTGAATGCATTTATCATATTTTCATCTCCACTTATATGAGCTAAAACTCTAAGTTCTATTTGTGAATAATCGGCAGATAAAAGTTTATCTGACTTTTCTTTAGTTATGAAAATCTTTCTTATTTCTCTTCCCATTTCATATCTAATAGGAATATTTTGAAGATTTGGCTCTGTACTTGATAATCTCCCTGTAGTTGTTACAGTTTGATTAAAGCTAGTATGAATTGAACCATCTACATCTATTAAAGCTTTCATTCCTTCTACATAAGTAGAGTTAATTTTAGTCATCTGTCTATAATAAGTTATTTTATCTATTATAGGATGCTTATCTCTTAATTTATCTAAAACATCAACATTAGTTGAATATCCAGTCTTAGTTTTCTTTATAACAGGAAGGTCTAGCTTTTCAAATAAAATTTTACCAAGTTGCTTTGGTGAATTTATATTAAACTCTTCATCTGCAAGAGCATAAATCTCACTTTGAACTACTTCAATTTCCTTTTTGAATTTTACTGCAAGTTCATCTAAAACATTCTCATCAACTTTAAATCCTTCTTCTTCCATCTCTGCAAGTACAGTTATCAACGGATGTTCTACATTATAATAAAGTTCTTCCATATCCTCATTCTTAATTTTATCCTTAAGAACCTTATATAAGGCGTGCATATAGCTTACCCCTTCTATTAATCCTTCTTCACCCTTTTTAATTTCATCACCAATATATGTTGCTATAACTTCATTTAATGGATATTGTCCCTTTGAAGAATCTATAATGTATGCAGCTATTGCTGTGTCAAAATCAAAATTTTCAATTGTTATATCCATTCTACTTAATATTTTAATTAATGTTTTAGCATCATGTATTACTTTTTTCTTATTTTTATCTTGAAAGAAAGACTTTAATATCGCTAAAGTTTCCTTTTCATCCTTTTTTATACTTTCTTCAAAATCAAATGATACTCCATTATTATCTTCACCAAAGTATATTTTTTTTAACTTTCTTTTTGAGTTTAAGGCAGCTTCCTCTATTAAATAAGCTATGTAGTAAGTTTTATCTTCTTTTAATAATTCTTTTATACTCTCTAAAGACTCTATCTCTTTAGTATTTACCTCTACTCGTTCTTCTTCCCCTATAAATTTTACAAGAGAAGATTTCATTTGAAGCTTTATTAATAGCTCTTTTAATCCTTCTTTATTAATTATATTTTCATTGCTTATATCTTCTATCAGATTATCTATTGGAACTTCAGTCATTATTGTAGCAAGTTTTTTACTAAATATTGCTTGTTCACTATAGGTTTCAAGATTTTCTTTTATCTTCTTACCGCTTATATTATCAATATTTTTAAGCACTTCCTCAACTGAACCATACTCTTTTATTAATTTATATGCAGTCTTTTCTCCAACCCCTGGAACACCTGGTATATTATCTGATTTATCTCCCATTAGCCCCTTAACATCAATAAATTGTGTTGGAGTAACTCCAAACTCTTCAATGAATGATTCTTTATTGTACTCAGCTGTTTCCGATACTCCTTTTTTAGTAATAACAACATTTATATTTTCATCTGCAAGTTGAAGTGCATCTTTATCTCCTGTAACAACATACACTTCCATACCTTCATCGGCTGCTACCTTAGCAGTTGTACCAATTATATCATCAGCTTCGAATCCATCTAATTCATATATCTTTATGCCAAGTAAAGCTAATAATTCTTTAACTAATGGGAATTGCTCTGCAAGTTCTTCTGGCATTTTCTTTCTTCCAGCTTTATAATCCCCATATTCTTTATGTCTAAAAGTTGGTGCTTTTTTATCAAAAGCTGCAACTATATAATCTGGATTTATATCATCCTTCATTTTTAATAACATATTTGTAAAACCATATATTGCATTAGTGTGAACCCCTTCACTGTTTGTAAGAGGGGGTAATGCATAAAAGGCTCTATTCATAAGTGAGTTTGAATCTAATATAAGTAACTTTTTCATAGTTCCTCCCTATCTAAGCCTTAAGCTCATTTCTGTGATTATATTTATAATTATATCCTAGATGCTCCATTATAACACTTCAAATTATAACAAAAGTAACATAGATATTAAAAAATACTAAGATCTAGTTCTCTAGATAGATCTTGTAATACTTTTAGTCCAGCTATACTGTTTCCCTTTTCATCTAAGGCCGGACCATATACTCCAATTCCCATATTCTTAGGAACTGACGCAATAATTCCTCCACCAACTCCACTTTTAGCTGGTATTCCTATTCTTACTGCAAATTCTCCTGAAGCATCATACATACCACAAGTAACCATTATAGACTTGACTATTTTGCAGATTTCTTTATCAATTAATCTTTCGCCACTCCATGGTATAATCCCATCATTTGCAAGAACTGCTCCAAGTCTAGCTAAATCCTTTGCATTTGCTTCTATAGAGCACTGTCTAAAGTAAAGATCTAAAACTTCTTCAACATTCCCATCTAGTATTCCGCTACTTTTCATAAAATACGCTAATGCTCTATTTCTATTTCCTGTCAACTTTTCTGATATATAAACTTCTTCATTTATAGTTATATTAGGATTATTTGTAGCCTTTTTCATAAACCCTATAAGTTTTTTTAGTTTCTCCTCTTCTGTTCTTCCTTTTATAAGAGAAGTTGTAACTATTGCGCCTGCATTAATCATAGGATTATATGGTCTACCTGTTTCAGTTGTTTCTAATTTAACTATTGAATTAAACCCTTCACCTGTTGGTTCAACATTAACCTTCTTAAAAACATTTTCTTTTCCATTATCCTGTAACGCAAGCATTAAACCTACTATTTTTGAAATACTTTGTATTGTAAATTTTTTATCACAATTTCCCGCGAAATATTCATCTCCATCTAAATTTACTATTGCAATGCCTAAATCATTTACATCTGCCTTTAATAATGCCGGAATATATGAAGCTAGCTTCCCTTCTTTGCCGTAGATTTTATTTTTATCTACTAATCGTTGTAGTATATCAAACATGTTAAAGCACTCCATTCTTCTTACTTAATTAAACAAATTCAAGTAAATATATTATATTACTTATTAAGTTTACTTACAAGAAATATACTTCTTATTTATTTACATATTATTTTGCATATTCTTTACTTTATATGGTAAAATAATATTTAAAATTTAGGAGGTGTTCTTAAAATGAATAACTTTGAAAACTTATTAAAAAAATATGCTAATTTAGTTGTATCTAAAGGTGTTAATGTTCAAAAAGATAGACTATTATTTATTAGCTCACCAATAGAATGTTCTAACTTTGCAAGACTTCTATCAGAAGAAGCATTTAAAATTGGTGCAAAAGATGTATATATAAATTATTCTGATGAACTATTTACAAGAATAAGATTTGAGAATGCAACAGTTGAGACACTATCAAATGTCCCTCAATATGAAATCGATAAATATAATTACTTCGTCGATAATGGAGCTTCTTTTATCTCTATTTCAGCAAGCGACCCTTCATTATTTAAGGGAATAGATTCTAAAAAAATAAGTAGTTCAAGTAAAGCTAAAAATATAGCTCTTAGAAATTATTCCAATAAATTAATGAATAATGAAAATGCTTGGTGCGTTATTTCACTTCCTACTAAGGCATGGGCTACTAAGGTATTTAAAGATGTCTCTGAAGATGAAGCTATAAATAAATTATGGAATGCTATTTTCTCTGTTATGAGATTAAACTCTGAAGATCCAAATAAAGCATGGCAAGATCATTGTAATAAATTAAAAGAAAATATAAAAACTCTTCAAGATTACAATTTTGAAAAGCTAATATTTAAAAATTCTTTAGGTACTAATTTAGAACTAGAACTTGCTCCAAATCATATATGGTCAGGTGGTTCAGAATTTACTAAAGGATCAGTTGAATTTATTGCAAACATGCCAACTGAAGAAATCTTTACAACGCCAAAAAGAAATGGAATAAATGGAATAGTACATTCTACAAATCCTCTTAATTATGGTGGTAATCTAATAAATAATTTCTCTTTCACTTTTAAAGATGGTAAAATTATAGATTTCACTGCTGAAGAAGGTTACGATTCATTAAAAGAACTTTTAGATACTGACGATGGTGCTAGATATTTAGGCGAAGTTGCTCTTGTACCATACGATTCACCAATTTCAAATTCAAATATACTATTCTATAATACTTTATTTGATGAAAATGCATCATGTCATTTAGCTGTTGGTAAAGCTTATCCATCATGCATAAAAGGTGGCGAAGATATGAATGATGAAGAACTTATTAAAGCTTCATCAAACGTATCATTAACGCATGTAGATTTTATGATTGGTTCAAAAGATTTAGATATATTGGGTATAACTGCAGATGGAAAAGAAGTTCAAGTATTTAAGGATGGTAATTTCACTTTCTAAAATCAACTTATTATTCCTATGAAATTAAAAAGCTGTAAGACTTTTGTTCTTACAGCTTTCTCTTTAATATATTATAATTTTTATATACTCTATTAAGTAAGTCTTTTAAATTGTTTGAAGTTTCTTCAATAATTTCCCCGTTTGGTATCTTTCCACCTTCTAATTTAACATTATAAGCTTTATCACCAGAACCATTAAGCTTAAATGTGACGTTGGTTTTATCTTTTTTAAGATCTTCTATCATCTTATAATACTTCAAATAATTTTTTATATCCATACTACCTCTCTAGAGAATTCTTATACTATTTTAATTTTATTCTACGCTAATCTTATCTTTATCTTCTTTTGACTTTGAATGTGATTTTACCTTTTCTCTAAAACTTTTTATCTCATTTTCAAGCCCATCAACCAAGAAAGAAAATCTTTTCTTTATTCTCTTTTTAAATAAGAAGTTCTGCATAAATGCATTTATACTTCCAAATATTCCTGTTGTGTTATCACTTTCTTCTAATGAAAATAAAGTTTTATTATCTTCTGTTTTCTCAAAAGTATATATTGAAACAAACATCATTTTATCTCTAACAGATGTTATTTGATAGAGTTCATTTTTTTTAAAATCTGTTATTTCAACTCTTATATCAACTTTCTTATTAGAGTATGCACCTGTCTTTTTTGTAACTGCACATCCAATTGGATTCTTCTCATTAAATTTTGGGAAATCCCTTTTTGCTGTCTTTATAAATATATTGAATACTTCTTCTACTGGATAATTTAACTCCACTGTATTTTTAAAACTCATAATTCTCCTCCCAAGTTAAAATCTAAAATCATACTACAATATCACTTATTTATAATATTATATACTATTATTCCAATCTTCAATAAGAGTTTATTAAATTTTATAATTCAAAGAATGCATAAGCTTTAAAGCTTATGCACTCCTCATTAAATTAATTTTATTATTCGTTATTTCCTATTTTATTTGCTGCTATAACAAATGGAGTCCATATTGCTAGTGCAAGTATAAATAGTAGTAATGCTAAAAGTGTAGCTCTAAAATCTCCATTAGTCGCCAAGAATGCTGAAATAACCGGTGGACAAGTCCATGGAATAAATGCACTTATCTTAGATACCAATCCAGCTTGCGTTGCAAAATATGCTATAGTACATAATATACCTGGTATTATAGCAAATGGAATGAAATAAATTGGATTTAATACTATTGGTAAACCAAATATAACAGGTTCATTAATTTGGAATACACCTGGTACAATTGCTAATTTAGCTAGCTCTCTATTTTCTTGTCGCTTAGAGAATATAAATATAGCTAAAAGTAATGCTAAAGTACCACCAGATCCACCTGGCATAGCATATACGTCAACAAAGTTCCTAGTAAATATGTGTATAGCCTCTTGGCCTTGGTTAACTGCTTCTATATTAGCATTTAATGTTGGTAAATACATTGTATTAAGTGCTGGTTCTACCATGTTTAGACCATGTAATCCAAAGAACCAGAAGAACTGTGATAATGTAATTAATCCGATATAAGCAAATGGTGATTGTCCAAACTTAGTTAGCGGTTCTTGTATTGTCTTATCAATCCAAGTTTTGTAATCTACTCCAATAACTGCAGTAAATAACATTGAAATAAGTGCAAATACAAACACAGTTGCTATAGCTGGTATAACAGCTGAAAATGCTCTTGAAACAGCTGGTGGTACTTGATCAGGCATTTTAATAACCCAGCCTTTTTTAGTAAGATAACAGAATAATTGTGCTGATAATAAAGCAACAACAAGTCCTGCAAACATAGCCGTTGAGTTAAATGACCCCCAGGATATATTACCCCAAATGTCTACAGCATGTTCAACATCATTAACCTTTACAATAACACCTTTTAAAGTATCTGGTACCATAGCCAAGTATGCAGCAACTGCTACAGTAGCTCCAGCTAATGGATCAACATCTTGTGATTTGCAATATGCATAAGCAACAGTTATAAGTAAGAAAATTGTTGTCATTGCAAGCGTTCCCCACCACATACCATTAAATACAGGTGATATATACTTATCAATAACAGGCTGTACTGAAGATGCCCATGCATCCATTTCATTTAATTTTTTTCCAACTAATGAGTCCGGTTTTAGTAAAACGTTTAGGAACATAGTTCCAAAAGCTCCAATTAAAGAAATTGGTAAGTAAGCAATAAATCCATCTCTTAGCGCAGCTAAGTGTTTTTGGCTACCTAACTTTGATGCAATCGGCATCATAACTTTTTCAAGCCAAGCAGCAAATCTGTCCATAAATCCCATTTCGGTTCCCCCTCAAAAATTAATAATATTTATATGAATATTTCCTTTCTTAATGATTAGAGTGCCGTCAAATCGCTTAAGCATTAGAAAATATACATAACTACTTTAATTTTTAAACCCTTTATGTGTAAAAGACTAAATGTAACCTTTTACATTGCTTATATAATAAATTTATTATATAAGCTTAAATATAATTCCTATAAATTTTATTACTTTATATATAATAAAATCCTTGCAAATAAATTTAACAAAGATCTTTCAAACTAATTTTTTACTAAAACTTAATTAAAGTATGGATCTAATAATGGTAATATTTTTTCTACTCTTTTTAAACCAAAATCAACTGGCTTTAAAACTATATACGGTAAATTTTTACTATCTAATTCAGCTTTTAATTTTTCTTCTACAAGCATCATCTCTGGTGATATTAGAGTAACTGATATATCTTCATCGTTTAGGTAATCTTTTATATTAGAATCATTTGTAAATATCCATTTGATTGGCAAATTCTCTTTTCTAGTATGCTCAACTATAACTCTTTCGAATGATTTTGATTGACTTGTCCCCTTCGATAAAACTAATACTTTATTCATATTCCCATCCCCATTCTGTTTATAAACTTAAGTATTACTTATTAATTAAACCAAACTGTATAATTCTGTTATCATTTACAATTTTACCATAATATTAATTGAATGTACATGTTTTTGTTAATTTTTAGCATAATTTATTCTATTAATTTTTTTATTCCTAAGGTTTTTATGCTTATATTTATAATTATATATTTATTAATTTTTATATTTAACGCATGAAATTTCTATATATTTTATGCTTATATATATAATTTATTACTATTTTTAATACTATTTATAGTCTAACCTACAGTTTGTAAGCTAGACTATAATAAACTAAAGTTCTTTTTCTAATCTTTTTCTAACATTTTTTATAAAATCAAAACTATTAACAACCTTTATATCTTTATTTTTTGTAATTAGTGCAAGATCTTTGGTCATTATTCCTTCTCTAACAATATCCAAAGTCACCTTTTCTAGAGTATGTGAAAACTTTACAAGATCATTAATAAAATCAAGTTCTCCTCTCTTTCTTAAAGCTCCTGTCCAAGCAAATATAGTTGCAATTGAATTAGTTGATGTTTCTTCTCCTTTTAAATATCTATAATAATGTCTTTGAACAGTTCCATGTGCTGCTTCATATTCATACTTTCCATCTGGAGAAACTAGAACAGATGTCATCATAGCAAGAGAGCCAAATGCTGTTGCTACCATATCACTCATTACATCTCCATCATAATTTTTACAAGCCCAAATCATTCCTCCTTCTGATTTTATTATCCTAGCTACTGCATCATCTATTAAAGTATAAAAGTACTCTATTCCCTCTTCTTCAAACTTATTTTTATATTCATTTTCATATATTTCTTTAAAAATATCCTTAAAGGTATGATCATATGTTTTTGAAATAGTATCTTTACTTGAGAACCATAACTCTTGTTTTGTATCTAGTGCAAAATTAAAACAACTTCTTGCGAAACTTTCTATAGATGACTTTAAATTATACATTCCAAGAACTATTCCATCTCCATCAAAGTTATGAATTAATTGTCTTTTTTCATTTCCTATATCATTAGTAAATACTAATTCACACCTACCCTTTTCTTCAATCTTCATTTCTGAATCTTTATATATGTCTCCATAAGCATGTCTAGCTATTGTTATAGGCTTTATCCAATTCCTAACGCAAGGTTCTATTGAGTCTATACATATTGGTGCTCTAAAGACTGTTCCATCAAGAATTGATCTTATTGTTCCATTTGGACTTTTCCACATCTCTTTTAGAGTGTATTCTTTTACTCTATCACTATTTGGAGTTATTGTTGCGCACTTGACTCCTACTCCATATTTTTTAATAGCTTCCGCTGCCTCAATTGTTACCTTATCATCTGTTTCATCTCTAACTTCTATCCCCAAATCATAATACTCGCTTTTTAATTCAACAAAAGGATTAATCAATTCTTCTTTAACATAGCCCCATAGAATCCTTGTCATTTCGTCTCCATTCATTTCAACTAATGGAGTTTTCATTTTTATTTTTGCCATAAAGTTGCCCCCTTTTATTAGCTTTTATAACATTTTTAGGATAATTATACATTACTGAAAATATTAAATCAATTTTATGAAATAAAAAATAGTATGGAAGTAAGTCTGCTTAAAACTTACTCTCATACTATTTTTCCTTAACATTCAAACTTTTGAGCTTCTTCTATAAATTCTTTCATATTATTACTTATAAATTTATCTTTATGTACAATAAGTAATAAATCTCGCTTTATTCTATCTTCATTAAATGTTACCTTGCTAATCTTATCCATTTTTATTTCTTCTCTAATACACTGATTAGATACACATCCAATTCCAAGTCCTGCCTCTACACTTCTTTTAATAGCTTCTGTACTACCAAGTTCCATAAACACTTCATATTCTATTCCTTTATCTTTTAAATAACCTTCAACTATTTCTCTAGTTCCACTACCATTTTCTCTCATAATAAATTTTTCTTTTGATACATCTTCTTTCTTTATAAAGGTTTTATTAGTCCATTCATGCGCATATGGCTCTATAAACACAAGTTCATCTTCCCATATCTTCTCATATATTATTTCTTCAGAATGTACTTTTCCTTCAACAAAAGCAAAGTCAATTTTATTTTGAAGAATCATCTTCTCTATATTCTTTGTATTTTCTATTATAAGAGATATTTCTACACCTTTATTTACTGATACAAAGTCTTTAATTATATCAGGTAATATATATATTCCTATAGTTGTACTAGCTCCTATTACTATTCTACCTTGCTCTTTATTATTAATTTTTTTAATATTTTCGATACCCTCATCGTATAAATTAAGTATTCTTCTAACATAATTAAAATAAACTTCACCCTCATATGTAAGACTTAGTCTTTTACCTATTCTATCAAAAACTTTTACTCCAAGCTCTTCTTCTAATTCTTGAATTGCTTGACTTACAGATGGCTGACTTATGTAAAGGGATTTTGCAACCTTTGTCATATTCAAATTAATAGCTGTCTCATAAAATATTCTTAACTTTCTAAAATTCATACCTTCACCTCAAAGTCAAATAAGCCATGGTAATACCATAGCCTATTTTTTATCTTTATCTACTTCTTCATAATCAACATCAATTGCTTTTGATGTATCAAAGTCATCATCATTACTTTCATATTTACTAGCCTCATCACTTTCATATCTGCTCTCCTCATCATTTGAGCTTCTATAAGTATATGCTTCACTATAATTTTCGTTATTTTTTTTATATTTATTTTTATTAAAATATCCTCTAATTTTGAATATACCCCATATTACTACTGCTGCTAGGATTACATAAGGTAATATAGCTATGAATGCGGCAGCAACTAATCCAATTATTACGATAGTTATTATAAAGTACATTGCTAGCTTAAAATTTCTATTCATATCCTCATTCCTTTTTAAAGTATCATTTTGTACTATTATACAATTTAATTGTTAAGTTATAAAGAGATTTATCTTGCAATTTTATTAACAATAGAAATATATCCTACTATATTTACCTTATATGTGAAAAGTAGCACTTACTAAGTAAGTGCTACTTTAAATATTTTAAGCTGCTTTTTTTTCTTTTTTAGCTATCTTTGGAAGTATAAATCCAAGTCCAATTAATATAAATGGTGTTGCAACATTAAGTATTAGTTGGAACCACCATCCACCAGTGAAAGTATCAACACCTTGTGGCGCCATTCCTAAGATACAAGCTATTGCTGTAAATGCAAAACACCATACACCTACACCTAATGCAAGCTTATCATTCTTTAAGAACTTGTAATCAGCTTTAAATTTATCTCCAGCTTTCTTAAGTAATATAAATGCTAAGAATACCCAAAGATATCTAAGTGGCATTACAACCGCATTTAATCTTAATAGCCAGTTATATATCTCATTAACATTACCAATTCCTAGTGCTGGAACAATAATTAATATACTAACTAGTATAGCTGTCATTAAATATCCCTTAATTGGTGCACCATGTGAATTTGTTTTTGTTAATCCTCTAGGTACAAAGTTATCATCAGTATCTGCAAGTAGCACTTTAAGTGGAGCATCAATTGAGAATATTAATGCTGAAATTTGTGCTAATGCATTTGCTAATGCATATATAAATAAGAATGTATTTCCTATTCCATAATACTCACCAAGTTTTTGGAATGCATAATATTGACCATTCATCATAAGATCTTTTGGTATATCATTTGCATTAAACATCATTCCCATTGCAAAAGATCCTAATATTGCTGATATTGTAACCATAATTGCAAGTATTATCATTCCTAATGGGAACTCTTTACTAGCATTTTTAGTATTATTTACATATGGTGAAATCTTTTCAGCTCCACCAACTGAGAATACTAGCATTGCAATAGTTGTAAAATATGTGAAATTAAAGTTTGGAACTATTGTATCCCAACTTATATTAGTAGTTGCTATATGAACTCCTCTTATTGCTGGTGCAGCTATCATTAATACTATATAAAGTAATGACATTACAAATGTTGCAACCCCTGCAACTGTTCCTATAGTTTTAAGTGAAGTCATTCCTCTTGATGCTACCCATAAGAAGAATAAGAATATTGCTAAAGTAATAAGCTGTGCATATAATGGATCCATTGATTTTACAAAATCTCCATTTCCTTGTACCGCCCATCCTAAAGCTACTAATAAAGTTTGTGGCTTTTGAGCTAAATAAGGGATATGAACAACCCAATAAGTCCAACCCGCAAAGTATGCTAATGTTGTTCCTTTAGTTTCTCTAATCCATGTACTAACTCCCGCTTTACCATCTTTGAAAACTGATCCCAGTTCTCCAACCATTAAAGCATATGGTACAAAGTATAATCCTATGATAAGGACCCATGATACAATAACTTGTAATCCTTGGTTAGCAAAGTTGTTAACAACATTACCAAATCCCCAAACTGATACAAAGGCCATCATCGCAAGGTTATACCACCTTAATTTTTTACTATCATCTGCCATAGTTATCCCGCTCTCTTTCTGTCATTTCTTAGCTTATTAAGTATAAAAATACTTATATATTATATCAAACTTCTAATAATACGACAAATTTCATAACTCACTTCAATATTTTATAATTTTCTTTATCGTATTTATTTATTACAATCAAAGATTTTTTATTAATAAATCAACAGTTGTTATTATATATTTTTAATAAACAATCAATTATATAAAGTTATGAATAATATATTTTTTAAATAAAAAAGCTATTTTATTAACTTGTGGTTGCAAATATTTTATTAAATATTCCTTATGACCCTAAGTAAATAAAATAGCAATTTATTTTATATTATATTAAAAATTTCAGCATAAATATAACTCCAATAACTACTGTAGTTATACTTATTTCTTTCACTTTACCCGTGAATAATTTAAGTAATATGTATGAAATTACACCAAATATAATACCATCTGAAATACTGTATGAAAATGGCATCATTATCATAGTTAAAAATGCTGGTATAGATTCTGTATAATCTTCTAAGTTTATTTCTCTAATTGGCTCAATCATAAATAATCCAACTAAAATTAATGCAGATGCAGTAACTGCTGGTGTAATTGATGCAAATATTGGTGCAAAGAATAGTGATAATGCAAACATTATTGCAGTTGAAACAGCAGTTAATCCTGTTCTTCCACCTTCTGCTACACCGGAAGCACTTTCTACGAAAGTACTTACTGTACTTGTTCCAACGCAAGCTCCAAAAGTTGTACCTATAGCATCTGATAATAGTGCCTTCTTTATGTTTGGAACCTTTCCGTTTTCATCAAGCATCTTTGCTTTAGTTGCAACTCCAACTAAAGTTCCTATTGTATCAAATAGATCCATAAATAATAGTGTAAATAATACTATTAGCATATCCATTGAAAATATATTGTGCCATTCAAAATTAAAAAGAACTGAACTAATTGATGGTGGTGCACTCATTAGTGAAGTTGGCATTGGAGTTATTCCAAATGGAATACCAATTATTGCAGTAATAACCATACCAAAGAAAAGTGCTCCTTTAACTTTTCTAGCTAAAAGAATTGCTGTTATAATTAATCCTATTATAGCAAGTAATCCTTGGCCACTAGTTAACTTGCCTAGTGATAATATAGTTCCACCATCAGCTGGATGAACTACAATACCCGCTCCTTCTAGACCTATAAGTGCTATTAAAAGTCCAATACCAACTGATATCCCCTTTTTTATACAATCTGGTATTGAATCAACAATTGCTTCTCTAACATTAAATAATGTTAGTAATATAAATATAATACCTTCTAAGAATACGGCAGTTAATGCAAATTGAAATGAATATCCCATTTGAAGCACTATTGTATATGCAAAGAATGCATTTAATCCCATCCCTGGTGCTTGAGCAAATGGAAGCTTAGCATAAATTCCTGTAAGTAATGTTGCTACAAATGCTGAAAGTGCTGTCGCAGTAAAAACTGCTCCTTGATCCATTCCAGCGGCTGCTAGTATTGATGGGTTAACGATTAATATGTACGCCATTGTCATAAATGTTGTAAGCCCTGCAACAATTTCTCTCTTTGGATTAGAACCATTTTTTGTTATTTCAAAATAGTTATCAAGTAATCCATCTTTTTTGAAGAAGTTTCTCATTTTATCACTCTTTCATTAATATTTTTCGTCCGAGAACTATAATATATTATTTTTCGCCAAATTTCTACCCTTTATACGAATATTTTTAAAACTTTTTGAATTTTTCTATGTATTTTAATTTAAAACACGAATTTTATAACATTGTAACCACCCTTATATTTCGTATATTTGCAATAAAAAAGGTTAATCTAGATAATTAACTCTAGATTAACCAAATCTTCTAAATATTTATTTTTATCTATTTACTAATGTAACTTCAATATCTTCAATTCTTCTATCCATGATTTTAATTACTTTAAGTTTAAGATTTCCAATAGTAAAATCAAATTTTAAATCCTCTTTCGGTATCTCACCAATTTGAGTAATTATATATCCACCTAAAGTATCACAATCATCCTCTTCTATATTAGCATCAAATTCTTCATTAAAGTCATCAATATTAATTGTACCCTTAACTAGATATTTATTATTATCTAGTTTTTTAACCTCTGGTTCAGATATATCATACTCATCATCTATATCTCCCATAACCTCTTCAATTAAATCTTCCATAGTTACAATACCTGAAAATCCACCATACTCATCAATTAAAATTGCCATATGATTTCTATTTGCTTGTAACTCTTTGAAAAGTTCATTAATTCTCTTAGTTTCTGGAACAAAATATGGCTTATGAAGAATCTCTCGTACATTAACATTTTCAAAGCCAACTTTTCTTGCCTCAACAAAAAAGTCTTTAATATAAAGCACTCCTATTACATTATCTACTTCATCTTCATATACAGGAATTCTTGAATATGGGCAATTTACTAAATCATCTAAATATTCGTCTATATTATCTGATATATCTATAAGATAGGTATCCTTTCTAGATGTCATTATCTCTTTAGATAATCTGTCATTAAATTCAAAAATACCATTAAGCATGTCCTTTTCATCTTCATCTATAGCACCTTCAGCTTCTCCTTCTGAAATCAAGGCTTGTATCTCTTCTTTAGATACCTTATCTTCAATTCCATTTTCATTAAATCTTATAAGTTTTAATATAAGTGAAGTTGATATAGATAAAATTTTTATGAATGGTTTTGCTATTATTGAAGTTAAATAAATTATTTTAACAGATGATAATGCTATTTTTTCCTTTCTTTGAAGGGCTATTCTTTTTGGAACAAGCTCTCCTAAAACAAGTGTTAAATAAGAAATTGCTATTGTTACAAGAATAAGTGATATCTGCTTTGTATATGGTAAATTGAAAGAACTTAATTTTTCTGAAACTACAACAGAAATACCTGTTGCTGCAGATGCACTTGAGAAAAATCCTGCAAGAGTTATTCCAACTTGTATAGTTGCTAAAAAATTACTTTGGTCCTTCATTACTTTTTCTAATAATTTTGCTTTCTTATTTCCTTCTTCAGCAAGCATCTTTATCCTATTCTTATTTACTGATACTATTGCCATCTCTGCTGATGAGAAAAATGCATTTACTCCTGTCAAAATAAGTACTAATATTAACTGGGGTATAATACTTCCCGGCTCGGGTTCTAACATGTTT